>CALHJX010000326.1:0-25967 GCA_938033385.1 uncultured Collinsella sp.
CCGCTGCCGTCGAGCCGACCGCCGCTGCCGCCGATAGCAAGCCTGTCGCCGATCAGCCCGAGCCCGCCGCCGACGCATCCGCTAAGAAGGATGTCGATGGCCTGAAGGTCCTCGTCCTGTGCGCCGGCGCCGGCACCTCTGCCATGCTCGCCAACGCCATCAAGGAAGGTGCCGCACAGACCGGAGAGAACATCGCTTCCTCCGCAGGCGCTTATGGCCAGCACACTGCCATCATGGATCAGTACGACGTTATCGTGCTTGCCCCGCAGGTCCGTAGCTACTACAACGACATGAAGGCCGACACCGATCGCCTGGGCATTAAGCTGCTCGCTCCCCGCGGTAAGGAATATATCGACCTTACTCGCGACCCCGCTGGCGCCATCAAGTGGCTCCGCGAGAACCTCGACTAGTTTCCTCCCTCTGTTGGTGCCCGGATCCCCAGTTCGGGCACCTCTCCCTATTCGTATCCCACAGAAAGGATGACTCATGACCAACCCCATGCAGTTCCCCGACGGCTTTGTGTTTGGCGGCGCCACCGCTGCTTACCAGGTTGAGGGCGAGACCCGTACGCACGGCAAGGGCAAAGTGCCCTGGGACGATTTCCTGGCTGCTCAGGGTCGCTTCTCCCCCGACCCCGCAAGCGATTTCTACAACAAGTATCCGGTCGATATCGATCTGTGCCAGCGCTTCGGCATCAACGGCATCCGTGTCTCCATCGCTTGGAGCCGTATCTTCCCCAGTGGCACCGGCGAGATTAACCCCGAGGGCGTCGCTTTCTATCACGAGCTTTTCACCACCTGCAACAAAGCTGGCGTTATCCCCTATGTCACGCTCGATCACTTCGATACGCCCGAGGCCTTTTACCAGAACGGCGGCGAGGGTTTCCTGACACGCACGACGATCGACGCCTTTGTCGAGTACGCCAAGTTCTGCTTTGCCGAGTTCACCGAGGTCAAGCACTGGTTCACGTTTAACGAGATTCCCGCAACCGCCGAGGGCAGCTTTATCGTCGGCAACTGGCCGCACGGCGAGAAGTACCGCCTGGACAAGGCCTTCCAGCTCATGCACAACATGATGGTGGCCCACGCCAAGGCTGTCGTCGCCTTCCATGAGGGCGGCTTTGAGGGCGAGATCGGCATTGTCCAGAACCTGGAGCCCAAGTATCCCCTCGACCCCAACAACGCCGCCGACTGCGAGGCAGCTCGCATGGCCGACGTCATCAACAACCGCTGGGTACTCGACGCCACCTTCCGTGGCCACTATGCAGCCGACACCATGGAGGCTGCGACCAAGCTGGCCCATATCGCCGGCGGCGAGCTCGACGTTCGTGACGAGGACGTCGCCGCGTTGACCGCCGCGCTCCCCTACAACGATTGCCTGGGCGTCAACACCTACAAGTGCCAGTTCCTGCGTGCCGCCGAGGGCGAAAACGACATCAACCACAATGGCACCGGCGACAAGGGCTCCTCGCGCTGGTTCCTCAAGGGCGTGGGCGAGTCATGTGTGCGCGAAGGCGTTCCCACCACCGATTGGGACTGGATTATCTATCCCGAGGGCCTCTACGACCTGCTGCTGCGCATTAAGAACGATTACCCCAACTACAAGAAGATCTACATCACCGAGAACGGCATGGGCTATAAGGACGACTTCGAGGACGGCTTTATCGACGACGCCCCTCGCATCGACTACATGCGCCAGCATCTCGCATGGATCCTCAAGGCAATCGACGGCGGCGTAAACGTCGACGGTTACTTTGTGTGGTCGCTGCAGGACCAGTTCTCCTGGACCAACGGCTACAACAAGCGCTACGGCCTGTTCTACATCGACTTCGAGACCCAGAAGCGCTATCCCAAGGCGAGCGCGTACTGGTACAAGAACGTCGCGGAGACCGGACTGCTTATGGCCTAGTTTCCGCTGCATACCCCCTGTCGGCCGCATACGAATCCCTCCACGGGTTCGCATGCGGCCTTTTTTGTTTTTGATGGGCCCGTGCGGGCCGTTTGTCTCGATCTGTAACATCTAGCCGAGTATTTCGGCCCTAGCTGTTACAGATTTAGACGAACGGGTGGCCCGGGCCGAACAATCTCGATCTGTAACATGTAGACAACTTTTGACCGTCTAGATGTTACAGATCGAGACAATAAGATAGTCAAATCCGAACTTTCCAAGCAGTTATGAACCATGGTTTCCAGTTTTCGGTATCACGAACATACTTTCGGTATCATTTAATGATATTATGATACCGAAAGGAGCCGCATGCGCCAGTTCGATTACACCACAGTCCCAGCGGAACTCGAAGCAACTCCAATCACCAACCTCCTCCTCTCGATACGCGAGCATAAAGGCCGTCAGCTTGCTCTAAGTCAAGTCAAACCCGAGCTTCTATCGTCCCTAATGGAGGAGGCTAAGATCCAAAGCACCCGATCCTCCAACGGACTTGAAGGAATTGTTACCACCCAAAAAAGACTCAAAGCGATCATGGCGTATTCCGCCAAGCCAAGCTCCCGCGCAGAGGAAGAAATCGCTGGATACCGAGATGTGCTGTCGCTTATTCACGAGCAACACGATTCCATTCCCGTAACGCCATCGGTCATTCTGCAGTTGCATCGTGACCTCATGGCGCACACGGCAATCTCGTATGGAGGCCATTGGAAAGATGGCGATAACGAAATCGTCTCCATTGACGATCAAGGTAATCGATTTGTGCGCTTTAGGCCCCCTTCGGCTCTAGCAACCCCGGGACTTATTAAAGAAGCCTGCCAGTCCCTCAACGATGCTTTATCTCGCCAAGTTTGCGATCCCCTCCTTATATCGCTCCGCTTTATCTTCGATTTTGTTAGCATTCATCCCTTCAACGATGGCAATGGCAGGATGAGTCGGCTCCTTACAACGCTGCTGCTCGAAAAGACTGGATACGACGTTGCGCGTTACATCAGCATCGAGCGACTTATTGAAGACAACAAAGCGCTTTACTACAACGCCCTCGCTGCAAGCTCCACTGGATGGAATGAAAATCAAAACACCGAAGTACCCTTTATCCGTTTCATGCTCGGAACAACCCTGGCCGCCTACCGACAGCTCGAGCAGCGTACCTTAATTGAATCAAGCACTCGTCCCATGTCGAAGCAAGCGCGCATCGCTGTTCTATTTCAACAGAGACCCGGCGTCATTAAGAAATCCGACATCCGGTCCAACTGCCCCGATATCAGCGAGGTAACCGTTAAACGAACCCTCGGTCAGCTTGTTAGTTGCAGCGCAATCGAAAAAACAGGAGCGGGTCGTTCGACGGGCTACATACTCAAAGACGCCCATGCTCTAGAACTATTCTTACAAGCCACAATACCCGATGGCGAGGCCGCAATAACAAAAGAGGCTCCAAAGGATAAACTCCTTGAACGTGTAAACCACGCCGAGGATGAAAGCAGAGAAGGGCTCTATGAAGACTACGATTCATTCTCAATGGACATAAAGACGAAATACGGAGTCTAGTCATATCTCAGAATAGCCTCATCCTTGTTGCCCAAAGTCATTTACGCGTCATTTTAAAGCGGTACCCCTGCGCCGGCAGGGGGGGGCAGAAGTATCGCCTGCCGATCTTGCTGGAGTCGGCGATCAGATAGCGCGAGTCGGCCTTGCTAAAGGCGAGCTGCTGGATACGGCCCTCGTCCATGTTGGACGTGGACACGTCGCCGTCCAGAATGCCGTTGGCACCGATAAACGCCGTGTCAATCCCTAGTGCGCGCAGGGTATCCTCGGCCATGGGGCCCACAAAGGCGGCGGTGCGGCGACGGTACATGCCGCCCACCGGGCACAGCTCGCAATCCTCGCGCGCCTCGAGCAGGCTAAAGGCCGAAAGCGAATTGGTCACATAGATGGAAGACAGTTTGTCGGTGACTCGGAGAGCGCCAATGCGATCTCACGACGGTTGCGCGCATTGTCTCAATTAGATACTCAACGAAATACGGCCCCGCAGCTCAATAAGCTGCGGGGCCGTACCATACACCGACGAATCAACGACGAAGTGCATCCACTATTTGGCCAGCTCCTGAACGATCCAGTCAATTGCACCTTCGGGATCGTTGGTAAGGTCGATATACTCCTTGCCCCTTGTGGTGAGCAGTTTAATTCCAAGGCGATCGGTATCGGCCTTCATAGCGTCATAGTACATGCGTGCCTGGGGCGCCAGAACAATCACGTTGTACTGATCCATCGTATCATAGTGGCTTCCGTACGCACCGGACTGAGAAACCAGATCGATACCCTTAGCAGCGGCGCCTTCGCGAAGAGCATTTGCCAAGAGAGTCGAAGTGCCGGCACCCTGGCAAAGCACAAGCACGCGGATCTGCTCCGCCTTGTCCTTTACCGCCTCGAGAGCTTTTGCGACATGTTCCTGTGCGGCAATAGCATCTGTATCCGAGGTTCCTGCAGTCTCCTTTGCAGACTCTTCCAAACAAAGCTGATGGTCATACGCCTTGCAGAACGGATAGTAAATCACAAAGTCAACGACCAACAGCACTGCAATCAATACAAGAGAACGTACATCAAGACCTGTGGTGAGGAATGCACCGATTGGGCCGGGAAGCGCCCACGGCATGGTATACATGGGGGCGTTCATTCCAATGACGTCAATGAAAAACTTACCGATTATAGCGTTGACCATAGGAGCCGCTAGGAAGGGCACGAACATATAGGGATTGAGAACAATCGGCATACCGAAGAGAACGGGCTCGTTAACTCCAAAAATCACCGGGATAATCGATGCCTTGCCCATGGCTTTAAGCTGCTTGGAACGCATAAACATGATCAGGATAATAGGAACGATGAACGTGCAGCCAGAACCGCCCAGACCGCCGATGAAGTTTGTAAAGTCCAGCGCGAGAGCAATTGACGGGTGTCCACCTGCTTGGTAAACCGCAAGATTGGTAACGGTATTGTCGTAGAGCGCAGCATTGATCGGAGTCATGACAACCGAGGCACCGTGAATGCCCATAAATTGGAAAAGTGCGACCGCGCCCTCGATAAGCGCCATGCCAGGATAGGTGTCGACCGCGGAGAACAGCGGCGAGATAAGAGCGGATACCAAATTGGCGAACGGCACAGCAAGCAGCTTACGGCTCGCAAGATCGATAAAAGCGCACGCAAGGATCGAAAACCCAAACGCAAAGATATCGCGAAAACTCTGCGCAATAGAGCCAGGGACCTCTTTGGGGAGCTTGATCGTCACATTATGGCTAATGCACACCTTATAGATATTAACGGTCAAGAATGCGGATACGAACGCAGCGATAAAACCCTTGGTTCCCATGTAGCCGGTTTCAAAAACAGACGTATCTGCTCCGCCAATCGAGACAACATCGTTCGTCACCGATAGCAAGAACATGCCGCACATGGCACAAACCATGCACGAGGTGGGGTTGAGAGATTTGCCCGAAGGCATGCGGCGGTTCATCGACTTGGCAAGTGAGCTCGCCGTGGTGCCGGCCACCATAATGCCAAGAAGTCCCATGGTATATGCATAGATTTTATTGAAGAAATCCAGCACCTCAGACGGAAGCGCGATGCCTACATAGGCAGGGAGCGTCGAAAGAAGAAGGAACAGACTCGAGAACAGCACAATTGGCATATTCGAGAGAAAGCCATCCTTAATCGCCACCAGATATATGTTCCTTGAGATTTTGTCGAAGAGGGCCTGGTGTTTTTCAAGGAATTTGACGATAGCGTCCATAAGACATCCTTTCATGTTTCCCGGGCACACAACGATTTATCCGGACTCAACCGTCGTCGTCCCAGTTTGTATCCACATATGTAAATGAATACGTTCTCGTGCGAAATATAATATCATTTGCGCGATTTGTCATAACCAATTCTTTTTCCGCTTTGTCGATATCTCAAGAATTCAAATACTTATTCGGTGAACGCAGTTGCGTAATTTTAGATTTGTCCAGCTAAAGGCTATTTTTCGGAGCAGTACAATAAGTTTGCAACCGTTCACCGATTGGATATAACATATTTAATATATTGTTGTAACAATATTAGTGACGATGTCACAAGCCTGTCGTTCTAGTCAAAGGAAGTAACAATGCCCAAACGATTACTGAACATGTCCGCATCCGATTTTGCCGCCACGTCACCCATGGATCTAAAGCAGGCAATTCTGGCCTCCGAGGGACGTACCATCATGGCGGAAAACGTACCCTCTTCCCAATTTCTCAGCGGCGTTACTAATGCAGAAATCGAACGTGCCGCAGGTGCCGACCTGCTTCTGTTTAACGCGTTCGATGTGTTCGATCCAGTTATTGCCGGTATTCCAGATGATCTCAATGAAAACCCGGTCACTTGGGTGAAGCGAGCATGCGGAAGGCCGATTGGCGTCAATCTGGAGCCAGTTGATAACGAGGCAGAGATGTCTGAATCCCGTACGGAAATCCCCATGGGTCGTCGCGTCTCTCCCAAGACCTTAGAAAAGGCTAACGAACTCGGATTTGATTTTATCTGCCTGACGGGCAACCCTGGAACTGGCGTCTCCAACGATGCGATCGCCCATTCAATCAAACTCTCCAAAGAGCATTTCAATGGCCTGATCATAGCCGGAAAAATGCATGGAGCAGGCGTTGCGGAACCTGTCATGACGCTCGAAATAGCGCGCGAGTTTGTTGACCTCGGTGTCGATATCCTTCTCGTGCCAGCCCCCTACACCGTCCCCTGCTTCCAAGAAGCAGACCTGCGCGCCATCGTAGACTTTGTACGATCCTACAACGTAGGCAAGTCAATTGAAGAGAAGGTTCTCGTCATGGCGGCGAACGGGACGAGTCAAGACTCTTGCGACAGCGAGACCATTAAGAAAATAGGCCTTGCAGCAAAAGCAGCCGGCGCTGACCTCCAACATATCGGGGACTCCATGAACGGTATTTGCCTGCCCCAGAATATCTTCACGCTCGGACAAGCCCTTCGTGGATACAGGCATCAGATCATCATGCTGAGCCGCTCTGTGATACGTTAAGATTGTTGCGCTCAAGCTACATCCCGACTGAGGCAACCATCAGATACCACCAATATGCAAACTGAGGCTCTAATGCTCGATACACATGAAAAACGGCCACTCTATTTACAGCTCACCGACGCGCTGCTCAAGCAGATCGTCGATGTGTATCAAGCAGACGATAAACTTCCAACAGAAATGGAACTCTGCGACGAATACGCCGTAAGCAGAACAACCGTCCGACTTGCCATGAGTGAGCTGGAGCGTCGTGGAAGTATCTATCGAATCCAAGGTAAGGGATCGTTTGTCGCACCGAAACGCGTTAGCGAGCTCAATTCACTTTTAGACTTTGACTTTGCAAGCCATTGCGATGGCGTTGATCCGGATGCCATCACCAAACATTTCGGCGGCCTCACATCAGGTCGTCCAATTTCCGTAATGATGCTCCAACAATTTGGATGTCAAAGTCGCGATGAGATTCAGCGTCTTGAATTGACCTACGAACTTGAAGGCAGCTTCATAGGCGCTGATACGTTCTTCATTTCAAAGTCGCGCGTTCCGAATAACCAGTTAGATTTTCAGGCATTTAGCAGAATCATGGACGACTCGTCCAAGTCTATCCAATCTGTTAGAGAAAGCTATAGAGCACGTGAGCTTAGCGATTCCGAAGCCAGCAATTATGGTGTTGCAAAACTTCCGGTCATCGAACTGACTCATTATGCTTACGACTCCGGAGGCAAACTAATCTCAATTGTCTGCCGCACCGTCTTAACTGGGCGGGTCCCTTATCAAAACTTTATTTTCAAGTCCTAATGTTCTTTTTCTTTTATCTCGATCTGTAACACGTAGCCGAGTTTTTAAGTCCTAACCGTTACAGATCGAGACAAACAAGGTAGACCACGCCGAATTGTCTCAATCTGTAACACTAAGACCGGTTTTGGACGTCTAGATGTTACAGATTGAGATGAATGCACAGGTCAATCCTCTCAATCTCAATCTGTAACATCTGGTTGGTGATTTCACCCCTACCTGTTACAGGTTGAGATGATTTGATAGTGGAGTCCTCATTTGCGCGTCATATCGCGTAGCGCTGACGCGCTGGTCCCACAATGACAGGAGGTAAAAGTCCTCCCGCATCGCCTGTTGGCAATCCCGTAGCTTTAGCTAGCAGATGACCTGCGTGTGCTCCTCGATGGCGACACGATCCTCGGCGGCGATGCCCGGCTCGCACACCACGGCGTCTAGGCTGTCCAGGCGGCAGAAGGTGTAGAAGTCGCGCTTGCCGATTTTGCTGGAGTCGGCGATGAGGTAGCGTGAATCGGCCTTGCTAAAGGCGAGCTGCTGGATGCGGCCCTCTTCCATGTTAGACGTGGACACGTCGCCGTCCAGAATGCCGTTTGCGCCGATAAAGGCTGCGTCGATCCCCAGTGCGCGCAAGGTGTCCTCGGCCGTGGGGCCCACAAAGGCGGCAGTGCGGCGGCGGTACACGCCGCCCACCAGGCACAGTTCGCAGTCTTCGCGCGCCTCTAGCAGGTTAAACACCGAAAGCGAATTGGTCACAATGCGCAGGCGAAACGCCGGCAGCATCGAGGCCATCTGCTCAACCGTGGTGCCCGTACCCAAAAAGATGGTCGAGCCTTCCTCAATAAGCTCCACGGCGCGGCGCGCGATCTGCAGCTTTTCCTCGGCATGTTTGGAACGCTTTTCGCTGTGCGAATACTCATGACGCAGCATAGCGTGTGGACGGCCCTGCGCACTGCGGGCTCCGCCGTGCACGCGCTCGATCTCGCCCAGGCTCGCAAGCTCCTCAAGGTCACGGCGGATCGTCATATCCGAGACACCTAACGCATCCGAAATCTCCTTGACCGAGACCGTTCCCTGTTCCTCGAGCAGCTGCCGAACCTTATCCTGTCGCTCCGCTTTAATCACGATGAGTCCTCGCTGTTCCACGCTCGCGTCAATTCAAACAATAACGAACAAATTGTATCAGACTCGCGCGCGTCACAAATGAACGCCCGCACAGCTCCAATCATCACTTTTTTGAGAAAAATACCCCCTGCTTTAGTGGGGTGTAGTGATAATCTCGCCTGTTCGCGCTAAAGTTTGTCCGAAATACCTCGATGTTAGGAACCAAATGATCACTTCCGAGCTTTTCGGCACCGCGCCGTGCGGTACCCCTGTTCATCGCTACACCCTCAACGGGCCCGAGATCTGCGTTCGCATTATGGACTATGGCGCCACCGTGCTTGGTATCGATGTGCCTGACATTCCCGGCAACGTGCGCGATGTGGTACTGGGCTTCGATAAGCTCGAGGATTACTTTGACAACCCCGCCTGCTTTGGCGCGACCATCGGCCCCGTGGCAAACCGCACCGCGGGCGCTACGATCACCATCGACGGCACGGACTGGCATATGCCCGCCAACGAGGGCGCCAACAACCTACACAGCGATCTTGAGCACGGCCTGCATAAACGCGTGTGGGATGTTGAGCTCGACGAGGTCCATAACGCCGTGCGCATGACCACCTCGCTTGAGGATGGCGAGCTGGGCCTGCCCGGCAACCGAACCTTTACGGCTGTGTTTACCGTTACGCGCACCGGTGTCTTCCGCATCGAGTATGGTTGCGAGAGCGACCGCGCCACCTACGTGTCCATGACCAACCACACATACTTTAACCTTGCCGGCCATAACGCCGGCATGGACTGCGAACATTTCTTTGTCGCCAACGCCGCCCACTACCTGCCCATTGATGACCAGAACATTCCCACCGGCGAAATCGCTCCGGTCGAGGGAACACCGTTTGACTTTCGCGAGCTGCGCCCCGTCGCACCCGGCATGGAGGCCGACGACCCGCAGATCAAGCAGGCCCGTGGCTATGATCACTGCCTGTGCATCGATGGCTATCAGTACGGCCGCAACCTGCGCCGTGCGATGCACGTCGAGGAGATGTGGACCGGTCGTGAGCTGGACTACTACACCACCGCCCCGGGCGTGCAGCTCTACACCGGCAACTGGCTGGGCGACGAGCACGCCAAGGACGATGCCAACTATGGCTGGGGTGCCGGCTTTGCCCTCGAGGCAGAAATGTACCCCGACACGCCGCACCAGCCGCTGTTCCCGCAGGGCATCGTGGGCCCGGGTCACCCCTACAGCAATGTGATCGAGTACCACTTTATGAGGCACTAAACCCACAACGCGACATATCACACAGCAGCGCCCGCTGGCACCACCGCCGACGGGCGCTGCTTCATGCCTAAATCCTTCTTTTCGATGCCACCGAATTGGTGACATAACAAAACTATGCCGAATTACTACGATGAACCCACTATGTCCGACCACGCGCTGGTTTATAAAAAATTAGCAACTCGTCTACCTGCGGTTTTATTCTCTGCAAATTTGGCATGCTCGGCGATAAGCAATTCATCGTAGTAAACCGGCATAGTTTTGGCGGACAGCGCCACACAGATCCTCTACGAAGGCAAAATGATCCGTTTTCCTCCGTCCCCAAGGGATCAGTTGAACAGATTGCCGATGGGATCGGGGGCGGAACTGGGGAGATAGCGGATTTCTAGCTCTATACCGAGCTTTTGCAACTCTTTGAAGGCGGCGATGTCTGTATCGCCTACGGCAACGGCAGGCGTTGCAGAGCGCTTGCCCTCCCCCGCCCGCATATGGCCGATACTAATCTTGGTTATTGGCACACCGCCCTTAACCAGCGCGAGCGCATCGGAGGGTGAGGCCACCATGATCAGAATCAATTGGCGAGGCGTTGCGGTATGAATGATGTCGATGGTCTTTTGTACCGAGAAAAACCGCGTCCAAACGCCTTCTGGCGCCGCCACCCTCATAGGGGCCCACTTGCGAGCGTCCGCCGCGATCTCATCGTTGACGATTAAGACAAGGTTGGAACCCACGGCTTCGTTCCACAGCTCAACGTCTTGACCATAAATGAAACGGTCATCGATACGCGTGAGTAGGATCTTGGGTTGAGCCATGGCTGCCCCATTCTGTTTGAGACCCGTAAGAGCGAGACATCACGTCTCCAATATTAGTGCATTTAACGTGAGAAAAGTCATCAGAACACTTGCGCGGATTTGCGATGTCCCGTATCATAGACAGCCGTTGACGCCTCAGTTGTGTCATCACATGGCCGCCAGCGTAGCTCAGTTGGTAGAGCACCGCTCTCGTAAAGCGGGGGTCACCGGTTCGAGCCCGGTCGCTGGCTCCATTGCACAAGATAGCCGCCTTCGGGCGGCTTTTTTGTTGCTGATTTCGGGCGCGCTTCCGCCAATCCAAGCACAACGCCGCCGGAAACTCTCCTACTCAACAAAAGCCCCGCCAACCGCAATCCCCAAAGGAACCGCGTTCAGCGGGGCCCAAGCGAGCTCCCCCAAGGGATAACGCTCGCAACACGAACAGCTCAGCCGAGCAGCGCGCTACTCCTCCCAGTAAGCATCTGCAAGCAGCTTAAAGCAAATCTTCTTGACCGGCTGCGCGCCATCGCCCTGGAACTCGAGCGTGGGCATGTGAGGCTCGCCGGCAACAAACAGCGCAAACTTGTCGTCAGCAAGATCGCCGGCGATCGAGGCGTCGGAATCGACCAGATCGTAGTCGTCCTTCTCGTCAAACTCCTGAACCAGCGTCAGGCTGCCCGTGGCAACCTTAAAGGCCTCGCGACCCTCGACGTCGATCTGCAGGTCGTGATAGCGCTGATGCGTCTCATAGTGAGCCTCGGCTTCGGGACGCGTCGTGGGAGCCATGACGTTCGCAAAGACCTTGTCGCCCAGAATCGGATGGCTGCCGACCTCGAGCTTCGCCGGATCGTTCTCCTCGAGCCAGTCGATCAGCACGTCGAGGCCCTTGAGCATTCCACGGTACTCCTCGATATCGCCCAATGCACCGTAAATCATCTAAATCCCCTCTCGGATCGTTTCTTTGGCGGCTACTCGGCAAACGCATTACCGACGCTGTTGCCACCCACATGCGTCTCGACCAGGGTAAGGTCGGGATTGAACACGACAGTGTCGGCGTCGCGCCCCGGCATAATGCTACTGCACTTGTCGTCGACATGAGCTGGCAACCGATGCCGGGGCCGCAGCACAAGCTCCTACAGCTCGGTCACGACAACGCCGTTGTAAACCTCGTCCCAACGATCCATAACCAAGTGGCCAGTCATGGGATCCATGGCATTGAGCTTGCCGCAGGTGTTGGCGGTACGCAGCACCGTCTCGTCGTCGGCGCCGGCAGCAATCGCATGTGCGAAGCCGGCAATGGTCGAATCGCCAGAGCCCGTAGCGTTAACGGCGGGGATATCGGGGGTCTTGGCGCGGAACGCACGGCCGTTATGGAAACCAACGGAGCCGGCAGCGCCCATGGATACGACGACCCAGGGGATATCGGAGAAGCGGGCGTCAGAGGCGAGCGCGGAACGGAGCTCGTCCACATCGTCGGTGGTAAAGCTCGTGCCCAGAAGGCCGTTAATCTCGGTCAGGTTAGGCTTAACCAGCTCAGGCTTGACCTCGGACTTGAGCGCAGCCTCGAGCGAGGCGCCCGAGGTATCGAGCAGCACCTTGGCGCCGGCGTTCTCTGCAATGCCCGTGATCTTGGCGTAGTAGTCCGCCTCGACGCCGCGGGGCAGCGAACCCGAGATGGTAACGACATCGGCCTTGCTCGCAAGCTCGGCGAACTTGGCGGTAAAGGCATCGAGCTCCTCGGGGGCAATCGTCGGGCCGCTCTCGAGCAGCTCGGTCTGGTTGCCGGCGTGGAGGATGTTGAGACAAATGCGAGTCTCGCCCTTGATGGGCACAAAATCATTCTTAATGCCGTTAGCATCCATGAGCTCGGCCATATAGGCGCCCATATGACCACCAAGCAAGCCGGTTGCCACGACATCGTCGCCCAGCTGGCCCAGGACGCGGGCCACGTTGAGGCCCTTGCCGCCGGCGGTCTTTTCGGGCGTCACGCGGTTGACGTCGTCGATAATGAGCTCATCGAGCTGATAGCGCGTATCGACGGACGGGTTCATCGTAACGGTGAGGATCATTTCTAGCTCCTTATCTCGCAGGCTCCTTATGCCTTGCAAAACGAATTGGCTACATGCGACTACAGAATCTCAATCGTGAACGAGCGAACGACGGTCTCCTTGGGCTTGGCGACAAGGCAGCCGCGCTTGTGCTCAAGCACGTCATCCTCATCGGAACAGGTCGAGAGGCCGCCCCAGGGCTCAACTGCCACAAAATCACCCTCGGGCTTGCTCCACACAATGAGGTACGGGAAGCCCTCAAAGCTCAGGCGAACACCCTTGTCCTCGCCCTTTTTGGAAAGCGTGACCTGACGGCTCTCGAGCACGTCAAAGATGGTCTCCGCAAAATCGAAGAGCTCATGTGACAGAGGCAGCGTCTTTCCCACCATGGGGTTCTTGGAGCGGTTGGTCACGTCAATCAAGCCAGTCGAGGGGACGGCAGTGCAAAGCTCAGCAGTTTCGTCCTTCTCAAAGCGCAGCTCGTAGTCCGTATAGGCCTCGCCCTCATCGAGCGGGCACCTAAAGCCGGGGTGTCCACCGATAAAGAAAGGCATGTCCTCGGTGCCCTCGTTGGTAACCTCATAGGAGACGCTCACGGCGGCGTCCTCGAGCGTATAGCGGGCGACAAGTTTAAACGGATACGGATAATCGCTCAGCAATGCAGCGTTATCCTCCGAAGCCAGGCACATAGCCAGCTCGTTTGCGCTTTGGCTCAACAGCTTCCACTCCTGCTTGCGCGCAAAGCCGTGGCGGGCGAGCTTCACATGATGTCCGGCAAACGTCATGGCGCTGTTATCGCGCAAACCTCCGCAAATCGGGAAGCAAATCGGTGCCTGGCCGGACCACACGGCGGGATCGCCCTGCCACAAGTACTCGCGACCTCCAGCCTCAATCGAGGTAAACGAACCGCCGGCCGTGGAGACCTTGATAGAAATCGAATCGTTGGAGAGAGCGTATTCCATTGTCCATCCTTTCGAACAACTGCTTTTTGCTCGCAAGAACCCGTCTCGGCCCTGACCAAAGGACAAACCCGCACGTTCATCGATGCGTCCGGTTTCCCAGCCATGCAACGGGGTACCATACAGACATTGATGCAATTACAGCTGAAAGGCCTTCTTATGCGAACCATCATCCTTTATGCCTCACGCCACCACGGCAATACGAAAAAGCTCGTGGACGCCATCGTCGAGGCGCACCCCGAAATCGATACCCTCGACGTGAAGTCACTCGGTAAAAACGAGTACCCCGATCTGCACGAATACCATCTGATCGGCGTCGCCACGGGCATTTATTACTCCGAGATCGACAAAGATATGGCGCGCGTGCTCACTAACGTACTGCAGCCGCAGGACAAGGTGTTTGGCCTTATGACCTACGGTGGCAAAAACAAGTGGTACGGCAAGGATATCGATGGCATCTGCCGCATGAGGCAGGCCATCTTTATGGGTGTCTACGGCTGCCCCGGCTTTGATACGTGGGGGCCGTTCAAGCTCGCCGGCGGCGTCCAGAAGGGGCACCCAACTGCCGAAGAGATTAAGGGAGCCGTCGATTTCTTCGACAAAATCGAAAATGAGTACGGCGATATCATCGTCGAAGAGTATGCCAAGCGCGAGAAGCGTCTAGCATACGAAAAGGAGCATCCCGCGGGGGGTCTTGTGGCCGGCGTCAAGCGCACGGCAAAGAAGATCGCTAACAAGCTGTAACTGTTAAGGTGCTTTTGAGCATTTAACCCATACGGCGGGTCCGAGCAGATTCGGGCCCGCCGTCTATTTCTATCGTTACTCGGTAAAGGCGTTGCCGACGCTCTGGCCGCCAACATACGTCTCGACGAGGGTAAGCTCATGGTCGAACACGACAAAGTCGGCGTCGCGACCCGGCATGATGCTGCCGCACTTATCCTCGATGTGCGCGGAGCGTGCCGGCACCTCAGTTGCCATGCGAATGGCGATATCGGCGCTGGCGATGCCCCAGTCGACGATGTTCTTGACGCCCTGGGCTAGCGTGAGCACCGAGCCAGCGATGCTCTTGCCGTCGGCGAGCCAGCACAGGTTGTCCTTCATGATGACGTCCATGCCACCACTGGTGTAGCTGCCCTCGGGCATGCCGCCGCAACCCAGGCAGTCGGTGATGAGCACCGTGTGCTGCCAGCCCTTTGCCTGCAGCAGCGCCTTGATGGCGGCAGGGTTTACGTGCTTGCCGTCACAGATGATCTCGGCGTAGGTCTCGGGCGTGGACATGGCAGCGCCCACGACACCGGGCTCACGGTGATGCAGCCCGCGCTGGCCGTTATAGGTATGCGTAAAGCAGCTGGCACCGGCGTTGATGGCGGCGATGCACTCATCGTAGGTGGCGTCGGAGTGACCGATGCTGGTCACCACACCCTTGGCGTTCAGAGCAGCCGCATAAGCAGCGGCACCATCGCGCTCGGCCGCCATGGCGCTCTTAACGATGCGACCGCCCGCAGCCTCCTGCCACTGATCGAAGACCTCCTCGGAGGGATCGATAAGATAAGCGGGGTTCTGCGCGCCCACGTGCTTCATGGTAAAGAAGGGGCCCTCCAGGTAGATGCCCTGAATGCGTGCACCGCAGAAGTCGGGGCCGCGACCCTCGTCCGCCTGAGCGATGGCGGCGCAGGCATCCTTGATCTGCTCGACGCCATCGGTGAACGTCGTGGGCAGCCAGCTGGTGGTACCGCGACGGGCGAGCTCGGTCGAGCTGATATCAATGCCCTCGGGATCGTTATCGGTAGTCGAGTGGTTATAGAAGCCATGGATGTGAGTATCGACCATACCCGGTGCGATCCACGATCCCGTGTAGTCCTTAATCTCGCAAGAGGGCTCGTCGGCCTGCCAGGCGCCAAAGACGCCATCCTCGACCATAAGATAGCCGCCCAGTTGCGGGCCTGCCGGCAAGAAGAACTTGTCAGCCTTAATTGCGTACGTGCTCATATGCACTCCTTGCTTCTAAAGCAGTTGACTGTGGTAATGCTTATACCCGGTCCATGTAAAAACAAAAAGCGCCCGCCCGCCGTTATGAGCGGACGGGCGCCCTTACAGGGGGACGCGATTAAGCGGTGAAGGGGTGAATCGTCACGCCCTTAACCACGCGGTTGACCGTGCCGGTGGGGCTCGGCGTATCGGGCGTGTTGCCCACGCGCACGGAGTTGAGCAAGCTGATGGCCTGGGCAAACATCACGAACGGCAGAGCAAGGTAGCCCTCGGGAAGCGCCTCATAGCCCTTAAAGGTGAAGGACTCGCCCTCGTAGACGGTAGCGCCATCCTGCTGAACGGCAACGGTGTGCTGAGCAATATCGTCGCCACCGATCTCGTTGAGGATGTCGATGTCGTACTGACGGGTGTAGGCGTCGTTGTTGACGAACACGAAGACGAGCGTCTTGTCGTCGACGAAGGACTTGGGTCCGTGACGATAGCCCATGGAAGTGTCGTAAGAAGTGGCAACCAGGCCGTGAGCAAGCTCGAGAATCTTAAGCTGGCTCTCCTGAGCAAGGCCGCCAAAGGAGCCGGAGCCCAGGTAGGTCACGCGGTTGAAGTCGCCAGCGAGGTAATCGGCGACCTCGGACTCGCGAGCGATAACCTCCTCGCCCATCTTGGCGATGGTCTCGACCCACTCGGCCTTCTGCTCGTCAGAGGCAGTGTCGAAAATAAGGGTGGAGAGCAGGGTCATGCAGGAATAAGAACCGGTCATGGCGAAGCCCTTGTCGTTGGCGCGCGGAATGAGCAGCGTCAGCGCATTGGGATCATCGGCAGACTCGACGGCGAGCTTGCCCTCGGGAGCGCAGGTGATGTTGAGGAACTTGACGTTGTGGACGAGCTCCTTGGCAACGGCAACGGCGGCAAGGCTCTCGGGGCTGTTGCCAGAGCGGGCAAAGGAAACCACGAGCGTGGGATCCTCGGCGCGCAGGAAGTCGCGCGGGGCGCTCACGATGTCGGTCGTGGCGATGGGCTTAAAGTCGTAGAGATCAGTGTTGCCAGCGTGACGCAGGTACGGGGCGCAGGTATCGCCAACGTAGTCGGACGTACCGGCACCGGTGAAGACAACGGACAGACGACCCTCGCCCATAGCGCGAGCCTCGGCCAGGAAGGCCTCGATGGCCTCCTTGTTCTCGCGATAGATGTTGAGCGTATCACGCCAAAGCTCGGGCTGCTGAGCAATCTCGGCCGTGGTGATCTGGGCGCCGAGCTCGGTGAGCTCCTCGACACTCTTCTCGAACATTTCTAATACCTCTCTCTAGAAGTAATCCTCTGACGTGCAATTATACACTTCGGTTGGTTATCTGGTAGTAACCAGTTAAATGCAAAGAATCACCATATGGAAACGATGCGAGCACTAGTTACTGCGCTGGTGGTAAACCTTGTATTTAAACTGATCGGCACGAGCAACCGAGAGTGTGTACTCCACTACCTCGTTTGACTCGTTATACGTAGTCCTGACCAAATCGAGCACAGGCGAGCCCTCGACAATTCCCAAAAGGTGGGCATCGGTGGGACGGGCTATGCTCGCATAGAACTCCTCTTCGGCCACGCGAATCTTTTGCTGAAAGTCCTGCTCAATCACATCGTAAAGCGGCTTACGCTCCAGCAGCGGTCGCTTTAGGGACAGAAATTGACGAACCGGTAGATAGCTGCGTTCGACCATCATGGGCATGTTGTCGGCAGAGCGAAGGCGCTTGAGCTTAAAAATGCGATCACCGATGCGCAATCCCATATGCTCGGCCAGATTCTTATCGGCCTCCATCTCGCAAAACTCGAGAATCGTGGTCTCGGGTTCTCGACCCATCGCGCGCATCTGCTCGGTAAAGCTGTAGGACTGCATAAGATTGGTTGCTTTTGCCGAACGGTCGGTCACAAAGGTACCGCGACCGTGCTGCCGAACCACCAGTCCTAAACGCTCCAGTTCCTGCAGAGCCAGGCGTACCGTAGTGCGCGAGAGACCATAGCGCTCCGAAAGTTCGCGCTCGGAAGGAATCATGTCACCGGCGCGATATTCATGGTCAATCTTTTCGGTCAGAATATCGACCAGCTGATCGTACAGCGGTTGCTTACGCGCTCCGATCGCCATCCTATCCTCCCTTTTGCTCGAATTCGGCTAACTACCTAGGGTGTTATGCATTATCTGTCTGCCACACCCGAATCATTAAGAAAACAAAAGCCGCGCGCTCTTTCGAGCACGCGGCTTTTAACATACACATGGCTTAAGGGGTCGGGGTGTGAGCCGCGTAGGGACACACCCCTCAAGCTAGAGCCTTACCAGATGCTCGGCCAGAGACCAAGCGGGCCAGCGCCCAGGATGCCAAGGACGAAGAGCAGGAGAATGCCCTTGGTCGGGGTCCAGCTGTGCTTAGCGAACATGTAGTAAAGCAGCAGCGTAAGCATAAGCGGGACGAGCTTCGGGACGATGGTGTTGAGGGTGTCGGCAACAGAGAAGTTGACCGGATCCTCGGTAACGGTGCCGTAGGTCACGGACTCCATGCCGTTACCCAGATCGGTGACGCCGCACTCGACAGCGTTGCCGTCGGCATCGGAAGCGATAAGGGCGTTGCCGTCCTTATCGGTCATGGCGATGGTACCGGCCTCAGCGGTCTCGGTATCGATGCCCTCCATACCGGTGAAGTTCTCGGCCTCCTTCTCGGAGACGATCACGGTAGTAGCGGAGAGACCACGGGTGGTGCCGTTGGGGATCTGGAGGTTGATCTGGGTGCCACCCATGGTGACGACCAGGCAACCGACGACGAAGACGCCCATGATGGAAGCGGCACGCGTGAAGGCCTGCATGTTGGCGGTCAGAGCGTCAATAGCGCTGGTGCCAAGCTTGTAGGACCAGTTCATGAGCCAGAAGCGCAGAGCGAACTGGACGACGTTGAAGATCACCAGGAAGATGATCGGTGCAGCGGCGTTGCCGTTGATGGCCATGTTGGAGGTGATGCCGGCCGTGATAGGCACGAGCGTCAGCCAGAACAGGGCGTCACCGATACCACCGAGCGGGCCCATTGCGGCGACGCGGACGGCGCGGATCGTGGGGATGTCAACCTTGTTCTGCTCGAGCGAAAGCACGATGCCCATAACAAAGGTGACAAGGAACGGGTGGGTGTTGAAGAACTCCAGGTTGTGGCTCATGGAAGCCGCGAGGTCGTTCTTGTTGGTGTGGATCTTCTCCAGACCGGGGATGATGGAGTAGAGCCAGCCAGCGGCCTGCATGCGCTCGTAGTTGAACGATGCCTGCAGGAAGCAGGAGCGCCAAGCCATCTTGTTGAGGGTCTTCTGGTCGAGCTGCGGAGCAGGAGTGAGATCCTCGTAGTGCTCCGGGATCACATACTCATTAGATGCCATCTTCGAAGTCACCTCCGTCAGAAACAGCTGCACCCTTCAGCTCGGTCTGCTGCTGGAAGTCCCAGAAAGCGATGCCGAAGCCGATGAGAGCGAGGATGAGCAGAGCAGGGGTTGCCAGCGAATCGTTGGCAACGGTGATGAGCGCGAGGCCAAAGCCCATGAGGAAGAAGCCCCACATATCGCGGTTCATCATAACCTTGAGCAGGACGGCGAAGCCGACGAAGCGCATCATGCCGCCTGCAGCGGACAGACCGGTCTGCAGCCAAGTCGGGATGGCGGAAGCGATGGTCTGACCAATGGTAGCGCCAGCGATGAAGAACAGGGTGACGACGACAGCGAAGATCAGGCCGAGCAGAGCCATGGCGAAGTAGTTCAGGCGCTCGATGCCCTTGGTGTCCGCGTTGTGAGCCATGTTATCGGCCGTGGACATAAGCGGGGACATAAGCGTGAAGACCAGGGTAACGCCGAGCTGGCCAAGCAGAGCGAACGGAATGGCGAGACCGACTGCCGCGTTGGGCTCGAGGCCCGTGGCGATAGCGAGAATGGCTGCCATGATGCCGCCGATGACGGCGTTAGGCGGCTGAGCGCCTCCGATCGGCATGTTGCCGATCGTCATGAGCTGATAGGTACCACCCACGAGAAGACCGGTGTTGAGGTCGCCAAGGATAAGACCGATGACGGCGCCGGTGACGATGGGCTGATAGAGAGACTCGAGGAAGTCAAACTGGTCGATTGCCGCGATGAACGTGACGACGAAGACCAGAGCGATCTGGATGATCGAGTATTCCATCTTGCTCCTCCTTTCAAAATGTATGTACGCACTTTGGATTTCACGTACAGAACGTCAGGGTTTCACTCCTGACAACGTGGATCACGAGGATTACGAGAAGAGCTTGCTCGTGTCCTCAACAGGCGTGCTCGGAACGCGCCTGATCTCCAACTCCACCCCCAATTCCTGCAGCTCTTTAAACGCAGCGACATCCTCGTCGTTAACTGCGACGGAGGTGGCGACTTGGCGCTTTCCTTCCGACATGTGCATGTTGCCGATGTTTACCTTCTTTATAGGCACACCGCCCTTGACGAGCGTAAGCACGTCTTCCGGTGTTTCGGCCACGATGAAGATCTTCTGGCGCGGGCTCGCCTTGCCAATGACGTCGATGGTCTTCTGCAGAGAGAAGAAACGCGTAGCGACGCCGGCGGGAGCGGCCATCTTCATGAGGTTCTGGCGCATGGTGTTGGACGCCACGTCGTCGTTGGCGACGAGGATGAGGTTGGAGCCCAGGGTGGAGTTCCACTGGGTGGCAACCTGACCATGAACCAGTCGGTTATCGATGCGGGTAAGAAGAATGTTGGGTTCTGCCATGTTGATCAGCTTCCTTTCGTTATTTGCTGACGACAGTTACTTGATCTCCTGAATCGCGTAACGCGAAACATCTACGACGGCTCCGGATCGGACTTTGATCTGGACCTTCTCGCCTTCGATGCCTTTGACGGTTCCGTAGATACCGCCGGCGAAAAGAACCTCTTGACCCGGCTTGAGCTCGGTGTGCAGCTCCTTGAAGTACTTCTGCTTCTTCTTCATGTTGATTTGCGACCAGATGGTGTAAATCAAGCCCATGATGACAAGCAGGCCTAAAAGGGCGACCGAGGAGCTCAGGACGTTGGCTCCGAAATCGGCCATTAGATGCCGTCCTCGTCGCCGAAGATATCCTCTTCGTCGGAGCCGGCAACGGATGCGACCGTCTGGGCGGTGATGCCCGTCTGGCCAACGGTCACGGCCTGCTCGCCAAGCTCGGCGAGCGTGGCGTTGCCGCGGAGGAACAGAAGCTCAATAACCATGGGAAGGTTGGTGCCGGTCAGAACCTCGACGTTGTCGACATCCTGGGCAATCATCATCGCCTGGTTGAACGGGGTGCCACCAAGCAGGTCGGTAAAGACGAGCACGCCATCGCACTCCTCGCGCATGGCGGTAATAGCGGCGCGGAGATCCTCACCGTAGGAAGCAGCCTGGTCGCCCTCAAAAGGAACGACGGTAAAAGCGGGCTGGTCGCCAGCAACCATAGCGATAGCGCTTGCGAGGCCGGGTGCGAACTGTCCATGACCGGTAAGAATAAAGCCAACCATTCAAATTTCCCTTCCGAAGGTGTGTACGATCTGAGTCCGATGATTTTCGGAAGCCAGCGGGCGCTCGCCCTTAAAGCTTCTTAGAAAGCGTACTTTGAAGACCAGTGGTTTCTAAACTGGTAGTAACCACGTGACGTGTTGTTGTCACTATATCACCCCAGAAGAGGTCGCTTTCGTTGATTCATACGGTAAAACGTTTTTGCACCGCTCACGGTGATAAATCGACCGTTTACCGGTCGTTAACACTTCTACCTGCGGTTTTGAAACCGTTCCGAAATGCTTTGGCAAAAGATCGGATCTTTTCCTGTGTCTAAACAACGCAGGGCGGCTAAAAATAGCGTGTAGAAAAATTGCAGGTCATTGTGAAGATATGTGAATTGGTCTTTTTGACTTAATACCAGTTAGAACCAGTTTTGAGATTATCGGTGAACGGTAGTTTTCGACCGTTCACCGGTTACTTGCAATCGTTTGCAGTCGTTTTCCCAGATGAATTAGGGAAACACAATGGAGCGCTTGCGCGATCAAGGGAAGTTTTGACATTTGTCCTCATCCCCCGCGCGCCAAACTCCGACACCCAAAATGAGCCATAGCTCTCGCTATTCGTCTCACAAACATTACTTACTCTAATCTGTAATTGTTTATCGTTTATCATTAAATATGATATGAGATACAAGTATCATCCAAGACATTGGTTGGAGGAGCTATGATCCGCTGGAACGTATCCAAATCGAATGAAGCCATCGACCGTGAACAGGCAATAGCCGATCTGAGGAAGCTCACTCGCATCTGCAAATGGGCCACAATCTGCACCACCGTGGCGCTCGCTCTGGGACTTCTCGCAGTCATTGCGATTGACCTTCTACTCGTATTGCCTAGCCTCTCCCAAGGGTCGTGTCTCCAATCCGTAGAACTTCAAGGCGGCGAAGGGCCGTGCCTGGCTATCGTCGGTACCGATGCGCAGACCCCACTTATGCTCGTCGCACACGATGGTCACACTGCCATAGGGAGCCTCTTGATGACATGCCTCGCGCTTACCATCGCGCTAAGCGTGCGCAGGCTTTTCTTAAACATTGAAAAGGAAGGCAGGCCCTTTGACCTTGAATGTAACCAGACACTTCGTCGAGTAGGACATTTATTCCTTATCGGCGGCGTTGCCGTGAGGCTTCTTGGTGCCGTAATCACGGGAATGATACTCTCAGGATTTGGCGGCAGCTTTACGGATGCGTTCGCCGGCCAGTTATTCGAGCCCTCCATGCTCTTTGCGGGCCTGATTATTTGCCTGATTGCCAGCATCTTCCGCTACGGGTATATCCTGCAAAAACAAGATGACGAGTTGCTCTAGGGGGAATCCATGATTATTCTGCGGCTTGACCGCATGCTCGCCGAACGCAAGATCTCATCCAAAGAGCTTGCGGGACGCGTGGGCATCTCCCAGGTCAATATGTCACGCATTAAGACGGGCAAGGTTTCTGCCATACGTTTTTCAACTCTTGACGCGATATGCCGGGCACTCGACTGCCAACCGGGCGATGTACTGGAATATATGCCTGACGATGAAGCCGATAACCTTTTTGGACTTAAAGATGAATAGCCATAATTAAGCCGCCAATCACGCCCTCAACGCAAAAAGTCCGCCAGAACGACTTCCGTACTGGCGGACTTTCTGCTGTCTATCGGCTAGATGCTCGATGAGCCGTGCGACTCTTTACGCAAACAGGCCGTAGATGCTGATGTTGGCCTTGGCGTAGAGGCCGTTAGCATACTCGGTCCACTTGGAGCTGGCGCTCGAAGCCTGCGAAGAGTACTGCTGGTAAGCAGTGTAGTAGGCGGTCATGGCCTGCTTATAGGTGGCGCTATCGGCCGTAAAGGCATCGTCGGCAAAGGCCTTAGCGTAGGTGCCGTTCTCGTCCTTCCAGGTACCCTTCGAGCTATCCCACTCGTCGCCGGCAAGTTTGATGATGTAATCGGCGTAGTCCTTGCTCGCGGTCTCCTCGTTGCCGTCAGCAGGCTCGGTCGGGGCGGTCGGCATGCTTGCGGAGCTATCGCCCACCTTCTTCTTGTAGAGCTTCTGCAGCGTCGCGGACTGACGGACGATCTGCTTGGCCTGGTCCTTGGACACGCCGTACTGCTTGGCCATAGTCTTGTAGTCCGAAGTGCCGATGGAATCCTCGGCGTACTTCTTCATCTCCTTAGAAGAGACGGTGATGCCCTCGTCCTCGGCAGCGTCGAGCAGGATCTTGTTGCGCACGTAGGACAGGATGACGTCGGCAGAGGGAGCGGTGTAGTTGCCATCGCCATCCTTGACGGTGTCGAGGCTGTACTGGCTCTCAATGGCCTCGCGCGCGGTGATGTCGCTCTTCTTGCCGTTGTAGCTGTAGCTTGCCACGGTCGAATCGAGCTGGTCCTCGGTGAGGGTCGCCGAGCCGACGCCCTTGCCGCCAAAACCACCGTTGCCGATAAAGAAGCCGACCACAGCAGCGATCACGACTGCAACCACGAAGGCGGCAATCATCGTCTTCTTGTGCTTGGATGCGCGGTCGTCTTCATCGGAACCCAGAATATCGTCGTCCTCATCCTGGGCCTCGGGCATCAGATTCTCGTCAGCGGCATCCGCGGCAATCTGAGCCTCCAGTCGGGCGTCCTCCTCCTCGGCCGTCGTGCCGGCGGCAATGTGCTCGGCAGACGTACCGGCGACCAGATCGATCTTCTCGTCCTCGTCACCGTCGGGGCCTTCGCCGCGCTCGATGATCTGGATGCCGTCGATCTCGTCCTTCTCGTCCTTCTTTTGAATCAGACCCATATCAGTTACTCCTTGTTAGGAAACATAGTCTTCAATAGAATACGCCCGACAGAGTGCCGGGCGTATTGATTCTTAGGTTATACGCAAACACTTAAGTACTATTTAGGCGTTTGCAGCCTGCATGTCTTAGGCCAGGTGCGCGATAACGGCATCGGCAAAGGCCTGCGTGCCCACGGCGCCCTCGACGGAGCCGGTCTGGGCAAGACGCACGTCGCCGGTAACCTGCTTACCCTCGTCGAGCGTGGCGGACACGGCGGCGCGGATACGATTGGCCGCATCGTTCTCGCCCAGATGATCGAGCATCATAGCCGCAGACAGAATCTCGGCCGTGGGGTTGGCGATATCCTGGCCAGCGATATCGGGCGCGGAGCCATGCGTTGCCTCGAAGATGGCGCAGTCGGCACCGATGTTGGAGCCGGGGGCCATACCCAGGCCACCTACCAGGCCGGCGCACAGGTCGCTGACGATATCGCCGTACAGGTTGGGCAGCACCAGGACATCGAAGTCGTTGGGGTTCTGGACCAGGCCCATGCAGGTGGCGTCGACGATCTTGTCGTTGAACTCAATATCGGGATAGTTGGCGGCCACCTCGCGCGCAACGCGCAGGAACAGGCCATCGGTCGCCTTCATAATGTTGGCCTTGTGCACGGCCGTCACCTTTTTACGGCCGCAGCGGCGGGCGTACTCAAAGGCGTACTCCACAATGCGGCGGCTCTTGGCGATGGAGATGGGCTTAATTGAGATGGCGGAATCGGCGGCGAAGGTCTTCTGACCCGAGCGCTCGACAAGCTGTGAGAGCTCCTCGACCTCGGCAGCGCCCTCATCGAACTCGATCCCGGCGTAGAGGTCCTCGGTGTTCTCACGCACGATGACCAGGTCGACGTCGCGGAAGCGCGAGCCGTCGCCCGGCTGCGACAGGCAGGGGCGCACGCAGGCGTACAGGTCGAAGTGCTTGCGCAGGGCCACGTTAACGCTGCGGAAACCCGTGCCGACCGGCGTGGTGATGGGGCCCTTGATGGCAACCTTGGTCTCGGCGACCGCATCGAGCACGTGCTGGGGCAGCGGCGTGCCAAACTCGTCCATGACGCCGGCACCTGCCTCCTGGACGTTCCAGTTGATCTGGACACCGGTGGCCTCGACCACGCGGCGCATGGCCTGCGTAATCTCGGGACCGATACCGTCACCGGGAATCAGGACTACATCGTGCGCCATAATCTGTTACTCCTCGTCTTCGGCGTCGTCAGATTTTTTAACGCTAGCACGCTTCTTCTTTTTGGAGAGATCCAGGCCAAAACGTTTAACAAGCATTTCGCAAATCTCGCTCGAACGGGCCTTGAGATAGCTGCCCTTGCCGTTCTCGGCGTCGAACTTAAGGCGCAGCGCAAGCTTCTCGGCGACCTCGGCGTCGATCTCGCCCTGGCCAAACTCGTACAGGCAACCGAGCATATCGCGATACTCAAGGTCGCCGTGGTAGCACTGGATGGCCTCGTCCAGGATGGGCCAAGCCTCGCGCGAACGCTCGACGCTCGTGGCGCCCCACACGCACAGCAGGCGGAAGGCGGCATAGCGCAGCGTGGAGGAAATCTCGTCGAACAGCGCGGTCTCGGCGCCCTCAAAGGCATCGCCCAGCTGCTCGGGGCAAGTGGTGGCGAGCGCCGTCAGGGCATCGAGGGCCTCCCAGCGGGTCTGAGCCT
>CALHJX010000327.1:0-2153 GCA_938033385.1 uncultured Collinsella sp.
ACGCCGCAGGCTCCCATCGCGCGCCCGCCAATAAGGGTGCCCACACCAACAGCGCTGCAAAAGAACAGACGCCCGCTCGTCCCAAGTCCCGCTACATTCCTGCTCTCGACGGTCTGCGTACGCTCGCCGTCGTCGCGGTGGTGCTCTATCA
This sequence comes from uncultured Collinsella sp., assembly GCA_938033385.1. Lineage (GTDB taxonomy): Bacteria > Actinomycetota > Coriobacteriia > Coriobacteriales > Coriobacteriaceae > Collinsella. Next base: position 152 of record CALHJX010000327.1, read on the forward strand.
CCTCAACCTCACGTGGGCTCAGGGCGGCCTGCTCGGCGTCACGATTTTCTTTGTGCTTTCGGGCTATCTGATTACGCGCTTGCTGCTCAACGAAGTCGCTAAGACCGGCCGCATCGACCTTAAGAGCTTCTGGATTCGCCGCATCCGTCGCCTGGTCCCCGCCGTGGTAACGGTAGTGTTCGTGACCTGCGCGCTGTGCACCATCTTTAACCACGTGATGCTCACCAAGATGCGCCCCGACATCCTGCCGTCGCTGCTGTTCTTCAACAACTGGTGGCAGATTGCCCAAAACGTCTCGTACTTCAATGCTCTGGGCGACCCCTCGCCGCTCACGCACTTTTGGTCACTTGCCATCGAGGAACAGTTCTACCTGATTTGGCCGCCACTGCTGTTTGCCATGGTATCCATGCATGTGAGCAAGCCCAACACGCGCCGCGTGGTTCTGGGCCTTGCCGCGGTATCTGCCCTCGCCATGATGGTGCTTTACAACCCTGCCGCCGACCCCAGCCGCGTGTACTACGGCACCGACACCCGCGTGTTCTCGCTGCTACTGGGTGCCTGGATGGCCTTTATCCCCGATCGCGACCTGGCGCCGGTGCGTCTCGCTCATCGTTTGGGGCTCAATCGCCTGGCTGGCGCCGCCAAGCACGGCAAGAGCGCCGAGGGCAAGCCTGGCGAGAAGGCCGACGAATCAGCCGAGACCGCCCCGGCACAGCCGAGCACCCTCGTGCGCTTTTGGTCCTCGCCCGCATCCATCGATGTGTTGGGCGTCGTAGGTCTGGTTGGCCTTACCGCCATGGTCGCGCTCACCAACGGCTACACCGCGTTCCAGTATCGCGGCGGCACGCTGTTATGCTCCATCCTCACGCTCATGGTCATCGCGGCCTGCGTGCAGCCCCAGGGAATGGTTGCCCGCGTGCTGTCCGCCGAGCCGCTCGTGTGGGTTGGCAAGCGCTCGTACAGCATCTACCTGTGGCACTATCCGCTGCTGTTGCTCATGAACCCGGTCGCTAACATCAACGATACGCCCTGGTGGCAGTACATCTTGCAGGTACTTGTGGTGGTCGCCGTAGCCGAGTGCTCCTATCGCTTTATCGAAACGCCGTTTAGGAAGGGCGCCTTCGGCCGCACCGTCGCCGAGTTCCGCGATGGCACCACCACGCCCGCCAACTGGGCACGCGCGCACGTCCCTGCCTGCGCAGCCTGCGCTGTCGTGTTGGTCGTTGCACTGGGCGGCCTGGTCTTTGTGCCCGAGACGTCTGCGCTGAGCGGCGAGGGCGCCGAGGTTCTGAACAAGGAAGCCAAAAACACCGCGCCCACCGACCAGCAGGCGGCCGACGACACCGACAGGAACAACGACGGCTTCCCCGATGGCTCCTACGACCTGTTGATGATCGGCGACTCCGTGTCGCTGCGCGCCGTTGATTCCTTTGACGGCGTGTTCCCGCACAGCCATATCGATGCCGAAAAGGGCCGCCAGTTTGATGCGGGCCGCGCGACATTTGAGGGCTATATCCAGCAGAACCTTGCCGGCAAGATCGTGGTCTTTGCTCTGGGCACCAACGGCTTGGTAACCGACGACCAGATCGACGCCATCATGGCCGATGCAGGAGATAAGCGTATTGTGGTGTTTGTGAACACGCGCAGCCCGCAGCCGTGGGTTGGCTCTACCAACCAGGCCATCGCCAACGCCGCTACGCGCTACAAGAACGTGCGCGTTATCGATTGGTACGGATACAGTGCCAACCGCAACGACCTGTTCGATGGCGATGGCACGCACCTATCGACCACCGGCGTGACTGAATACCTCAACTTGATCCACGATACCGTCAAGAAGGACCTGCCCGTACACCCCGAGGATCACGTCAACGATCCGCAGCCGGCAGCCGTCAAATCTGCCACCGACGCACTCGTCAATGCCCTCGCCTACAAGCCACACAAGCTCGGTGACGACAAATAACGCGCAGCCAAATCTGCTTACACCCGCAGGGGGCGTCGGCCG
>CALHJX010000328.1:0-1843 GCA_938033385.1 uncultured Collinsella sp.
AGAGATGCCAAAAATCAAGAAATATGCGTTCGTTTTGGACGCGAAAAGAAAACAACTTGACCCAACAATCGAGCAGAATGCTTGGCGGCTTGTTCGTCAATATAAAGCTCGACTGGTATCGAAGTTTCCAATGATAATTCAATTGAATAAAGTCATGGATAATCCCAACAATGATGAAATTCGTTGTGGTATTGACGATGGTGCGAATCATGTCGGCATGGCTCTGGTGCAGAAATGCCAGACCAGAAACAAGGTTTTGTTCAAAGGCACTATCGAGCAGCGCAAGGATGTCAAGCATTTGCTGACCGTTCGTCGTGGCTATCGCAGGTATCATAGATACCATAAGCAGTATCGCCCCGCCAGGTTTCTAAACCGTGCATCATCAAGGCGTAGCGGCAGGCTAATGCCTTCGATAATCCAAAGAAAACAGGCAATTCTTCGAGTAATTGACAGACTTAGGCAGTGGGTTCGCATTGACGGCTACTGGTTGGAAGACGTAAAAATTGACATTCGGGCACTAACCGATGGCTACAAGCCTTATCGTTGGCAATACCAGAAGTCGAACAGGCTGGACAACAATCTTCGGCTGGCAGCTATTCATCGTGATGGCTGCAAGTGTGTGGAATGCGGCAAGACCAAAACTCGTTTTGAAGTACATCACATTACTCCACGAAAGACCGGCGGGGCTGATACTATAAGTAATCTGATAACACTATGCCCTAAATGCCATGCTAAAACTTTTGGCAGGGAATCACAGTTTGCAGATAGGTACTATGCTTTGATTGGCTCCACAGGTCATGTCGAAGGACTTGATGATGCCCAGCGTGTTATGCAGGGCAAGCATTGGTTCAGAGAACAACTGCAACAAAGAGGTTCGCTAGTTTTGACTACTGGCGGCAACACCGCCAATAAACGTGAAGACTGGGATATTGCAAAGACTCACTCCAATGATGCAGTCTGTATAACTGACTTGAAGCCAGAGAACATAGACATCGAAGAGTGGACTATAAAGCCTATGCGTCGCAAAAACAAAGCTGGAGTCGATGAAGTCTGCGGTTTCCATCATCGGGATTATGTGACCTACACTTATCGCAACGGTGAAACTCATACGGGTTACGTTACCGCAATGTATCCCGACAAAAACCAGTTGAATTTCCAATCCCCTACAAAGCATTGCAAACGGGTTAATGCTCTGAAAGCAAGGCTTTTGTGGAGATATGACAAGATATATTGGTTCAAATGTGCTTAGACAAACACTTCCGGACACATTTGACCATATTTTTAAAAGGAGGAGTTCTTATGGATAGCTTGAAGGGATTCCTGGCAGCCCTTGCGGGCATCGGCGTTGCGCTCGGCGGCTCGCTCTTCGTCATCGTGGCGGCCCTCATCATCATCGGCCTGTTCTTCACGGGCATCTTCGCGATGATCGGCCTGTCCATCACGATGCTGGTCATCGCCATCGAGGTCGGCCTCGCCTATCTCGTCGGCTGTATCATCCACTACATCGCGCTGCGCGTGCTCGGCTGGCTCTACGATGTGACGCACATCGGCTGGCTCGCCGACTACTATCACCGCAACATCGCGGCCATCGCCATCGCGGTCATCGGCGTGTTCTGGATCTGGTTTGAATGATTTTTCATTGCCCCAGCTCATCGAGCGGGGGGCTTTCTTTTTTTGAGGTGTGTATTTCATGGATATTTCTCTCTTGCAGATCATCGCCATCTGCGCGACGATCGCTGTCGTGCTGGGGTTTGGCATCCGGGCGGCCCGGTCCGTCCACTCGACGAAAGGCTTCAGTGTCGGCGGCCGGTCGGCCGGTGTGCCGCTCGTCGCAGGCGGCATC
>CALHJX010000329.1:0-1843 GCA_938033385.1 uncultured Collinsella sp.
GGCGTCTCCTCATCGCCCAAGCGTGATTTCCCTAGGGGGAACACGCTTGGGCTGTCTCCAGTCGTGATTTCCCTAGGGGGAACACGCTCAGACACGCCTAGCCGTGTTTTCCTTAAGGGAATCACAGCAGATTTGTTTTTATCCACGTTGGCCCTTAAGGGAATCACGCTTGCTGGTAGGGACGATCCGTCTGGCACGCCTGCCTGAGCGACCGCATCGCCCCTACCAGCACAAAGCCGGCGATGGCAACCGTGACTGCCACGTCGAGCGGCGTGTTCACAAACCACAGCAGGCCCATGAGGTATGACCCGGCGTTAAAGGCAAAGTGCAACAGGATCGTATAGCGGAGCTTTCCAGTCGTCACGAGCACCCAGCCAAAAATGAGACCGGCAGCGCCCGCATAGCAGCCCTGCACCCAGTTCATATGCATAAAGCCGAAGACCGCCGCCTGCAGCACGATTGCCGCGGCGACGCCCCAGGTACTCGGAGCCACCCAGGGCACCATGGCGCCGTCTTGCGGTCGCACGTGACGTCGGAGCTTCCAAAGTGGGCGGCACCGCGGGTTAAACGCTCGGAGCGAAAACTCAAAAATGATGCCGCGCACCAGCAACTCCTCGCAAAACGGAGCGCCGAGCACCGTGGTCAGGACGGCCAGGCAGCTCGTGTCGCCCATGCCCGTTTCCTCGACAAGTTCACTGTAATCGGCCGCGACCTCGGGCAACAATGACAGTACGGCGTCGGTCACGTAGCCAACGACCACCTGCAGGGCAAAGCCGATCACGATAACGCAAGCAATGCGCTTCCACACGCTACGCAATCCCCCGCCGAGCGGACGCTCACCTTGCCAGCGAGCGATAAACGACCGCGGCCACAAATAACGCCACCACAGCAACGCCATCAAAAACGATGCCGTCTGCGCGGTGGCTTGAAACCATTGAATATCGAGATTCTCGATCGGGAAACCCGTCAGCGCCGACACGATGTCCAGCACGGAGAACAGAACCATACTCAGGGCAATATCGGCAGCGACGACGCCAAAACAGGCAAGCGCCCAAACCAGCGCATTGAGCATGCCAACCTCCTCAAAACCGTTCCCTAGTTCTACCACAATTCGGCAGAGAGCTGATCCCATGGGGACGGAGGAAAACGGATCACTTATTGATGAGAATCGGGCGCAATGCCAAAGGCCCCGTTGGGCGAGATGTCGAACGGAAAGGTGCCACAACGATTGAACGCGGCGATAAACATGCGAATGGCGTTGGACGGCGTGGTACCCACGAGCTGAGTTGCCGCCGCGAAGGCTGCCTTTTCTTCGGGCAAGACCTTCGCGACAACCGGGGTCATGTGTTCTGCCATGGCGCTTCCTTTTTGAAACGACGGTGGTGCGGATAGATGCGGGCCACGCGGCTGGGCGACGGGCTGTGAAGGCAACCCGATTGGCCCGCATCCGGAGTATGTTTCTGCGGCGTTGGTATTACTTAGTATTCTTAGGTATTACCCCGCAGATAGAATACCACATCTGACCCCATGGGAACGGAAAACAGGTCATTTTGTTGCTGAGTAAGTATTTAGAGCGTGATGACGTCCGAGATATCGAGCGCCTGAGCGTCGATGGGGTCATGTGTGGCGAGCAGGAGCGTGCGGCCATCGAGCAGCTCGAGCACGACGCCGGCCGTCGCGTCGCGTGCGGCGGTATCTAGACCGGTAAAGGGCTCGTCCAGAATCACCGCGTCGCCCGGACACAGCAGGGCTCGGGCAATCTCGACGCGACGGCGCTGCCCGCCCGAGAGCTCGGCCACACGAGCATGTACATCGACCCCCGGCACCAGCAGGCGCAACAGGG
>CALHJX010000330.1:0-1936 GCA_938033385.1 uncultured Collinsella sp.
GCTCGCGCGCTCGAGCTCGACCGCGGTGCCATCGGGCTCCTCAACGCGCACGCGCGTGAGGCCGCGGTCCTCCATGACATCGGCTATCTCGGCAAGTCTTTTGGAATCCATGCTCTAGCTCCTTGCATATCTACGCAGCGCGATGGCGGCATTGTGTCCGCCAAAGCCTAGATTGGTCGAAAGCGCCCAGGTAAGGTCGGCGCGAACCGCTCGATTAGGCGTGTAATCAAGATCGCAGACGGGATCGGGCGTGTGGTAGTTAATGGTCGGGGGCACCACGCCCTGCTCGAGCGCCATGGCACAGGCCATGACCTCGATGGCGCCCGTAGCACCGATCATGTGGCCGGTCATCGACTTGGTCGACGAGACGTGCGCGGCGCGTGCCGCGTCCTCGCCGAGCGCACGCTTAATGCCCGCTGTCTCGGACGAATCGTTGAGCTTGGTCGAGGTGCCGTGAGCGTTGATGTAGAGGCCCTCGGAAGGCTTAACGTCGCCCTCGGCCACCGCCAGCGATATCGCACGGGCGATGCCGGCAGCCTCGGGATCGGGGCTCGTGATGTGATAGGCATCATCGGTGTTGCCGTAACCCACGACCTCGGCATAAATGTGCGCACCGCGCGCCTGCGCATGCTCCATGCTCTCGAGAACCAGCACGCAGGCGCCCTCGCCCATCACAAAGCCGTCGCGATTCGCATCGAACGGGCGACAAGCCGTCGCAGGATCGGGGTTGGTGGTCAATGCGCGACAGGACGTAAAGCCTGCAACGGCATCGGGGATAATGGCCGCCTCGGCGCCGCCGGCCAGGATTGCATCGGCATAGCCATGCTTGATGGCGCGGAACGCCTCGCCCACGGCATGGGCCGAGGTCGCGCAGGCGGTCACCACGGGCAGGGTCGGGCCCTTTGCCTTGTGGCGGATCGCGATATTGCCCGAAGCCATATTGGGGATCATCATCGCGATCATATAAGGCGATGCGCGGCGGGGCCCACGGTCGGCAATCGTGGGGACGTTGTCGACGAGCGTCTGCATGCCGCCCACGCCCGAACCCACGTAGACGCCCAGGCGCTCGCGATCGATGGCGCCCTCGACATCAAAGCCCGCATCGTGCATGGCCTCGTCCGACGCTGCCAGGGCAAACTGAACGCAGGGGTCCAGGTGCTTGGCGTCACGCTTACCAAAGTACTCGTTGCCGTCAAAACCCTTGACCTCGGCCGCCACCTTAACGGCAAACGCATCGGTATCGAAGTGCGTGATCGGGCCGATGCCGCACGTGCCGGCGCACATGGCCGCCCAGGTAGCAAGCGCCGTGTTACCGAGCGGCGATACGGCACCGATACCGGTGATTGCAACTCTCTGTTCCATCATGGTCTCCTCATTCAAGCCGTTGTTCGGCCCTGGTTTCTACATCGCCATTCCGCCGTCGACGCGTATGACTTCGCCCGTAATGTAAGCGGCGGCATCACTCGCCAAAAAGCGCACCACGCCGGCCACTTCCTCGGGGCGCGCCATGCGCCTCAGGGGAATCTGCTCCTCGCACGCCGCGCGCACCTTATCCGATAGCTTTGCCGTCATATCGGTCTCGACAAACCCGGGGGCAACCGCGTTCACTCGTACGCCGCGTGGCGCAAGCTCGCGCGCCACCGCCTTGGTCAGGCCGATGACGCCCGCCTTGGAGGCGGCGTAGTTGGCCTGCCCGGCATTGCCCATCAGGCCCACAACCGAGCTCATGTTGATGACGCAACCGCCGCGCTGGCGCATAAAGGTCTTGGTGAGCGCGCGCGTCGTGTTAAACGTTCCTTTAAGATTGACATCGAGCACGCGATCGAAGGCGTCATCGCCCATGCGCATGAGCAGGCCATCGCGGGTGATGCCAGCGTTGTTGACGAGCGCCCAAATGGAGCCAAAGTCGTTGAGGACCGCTTCCACGCACGCGTTG
>CALHJX010000331.1:0-2748 GCA_938033385.1 uncultured Collinsella sp.
GAGCGCCCCTGCCATGAGCCGTACAACACAGCTGCCGTGGTACTCGACGCGCTCGAGGCAAAGCTGCGCGAGATGGCAGCCGAGGGCGAGCTCCCCGATGTGATCACCTTCGCAGGCAACGGCGAGCCCACCGCCGCACCGGAGTTTCCGCAGGCCATCGCCGGTGCCGTCGCGCTTCGCGACGAGCTTGCCCCAAACTCTAAGATCGCCGTACTCTCCAACGGCACGCGCGCCGACCGCCCCGAGGTGCACGACGCGCTCATGATGGTCGACGACAACATTCTTAAGCTCGATACCGTCGACCCGGCGTTTATCCAGCTGCTTGACCAGCCTGTTGGCCCCTACGACGTCGAGCACCAGATCGAGACGTTCGCAAGCTTTAACGGTCACGTTATTATCCAGACGATCTTTTTGACCGGCGAGCATCAGGGCAAGCTCATCGACAACACCGGCGAGGAGTACGTTGCCCCCTGGCTCGCGGCGCTTGAGCGTATTCGCCCACAAGAAGCGACCATCTACACGGTGGCGCGCGAGACGCCGGTCGCCGGCCTTGCCAAAGCGGCGCCCGAGGTGCTCGACAAGATTGCCGCACGCGTGCGCGCCCTCGGCATTCCCTGCCAGGTGAGCTACTAGCAAAACCACGCAGCAGCTAGTGCCCGCCATCCCGCCCCATCAGTTGCGGTGATATAGTTCCTATTTGTGCTGTTAAACCGCTTAAATCGGAACTATATCACCGCAACTTTTATGGACACGTGAGTGGGCTATACTAGCTGCGGATGAAAGGAAGTTAGCCATGTTTGACAACGGACCTGTGCCCGGCCGCAACGACGCTTGCTGGTGCGGCAGCGGCAAAAAATATAAGAAATGTCATAGCGCCTTCGACGAGCGCCTCGAGCGCCTGTGGGAAGAGGGCTGGGAGGTCCTGCCCCGCACGCTCTACAAGACGCCCGCCGACATCGAGGGCATCAAGCGCTCTGCTGCCATCAACGTGGGCGTGCTCGACTACGTAGGCGAGCACATCGCCGCGGGCATGACCACCAATCAGATCGACCAGATGATCTACGACTACACCGTCGAGCACGGTGGTACGCCGGCCGACCTCAACTACGAGGGCTACCCCAAGAGCGTGTGCACCTCGATCAATGATGTGGTCTGCCACGGTATCCCCTGTGATACGGACGTGCTGCACGAGGGCGACATCATCAACGTCGATTGCTCCACGATCCTGGACGGCTACTTTAGCGACTCGAGCCGCATGTTCTGCATCGGCGAGGTCTCGGCCGAGCGTCAGCGCCTGGTCGACGTCACTCGCGCCAGCGTGGAGGCGGGTCTGGCCGCCGGCAAGCCGTGGCTACCGCTGTCCGTGATGGCCGAGGCCGTGCAAAAGACGGTCGAGGACGCCGGTTATAGCGTGGTGCGCGAGTACGGCGGACACGGCATCGGCAAGGAGTTCCACGAGGACCCGTTTGTGGGCTTTACCACCGAGGCGCCCGATGTGGACACCATCATGGCTCCGGGCATGGTCTTTACCATCGAGCCCATGGTCAACGCCGGAGCGCCCGACATTAAGATTAGCAAGGGCGACGGCTGGTGCGTACGCACCAAGGACGGCAGTGATTCGGCCCAGTGCGAGGTACAGCTCGTGGTGACCGAGGATGGTTACGAACTGCTGAGCTGGTAGCCGTGGATGCGCCGGATGCCGACGGGCACGCCCGTCTTACATTCGGCGTTTTATTTGAGCGTTTTGCCTGATAAAACTTGCCAAAATTAACCTGTCCCTTTTTGGCAGGTCGAGCGGAGAGGACTGCTTGTGAACATCCTGGTTTTGTTGCCTGTCAACGACCGTCATCGCGCAATTCTTGAGTCGAGCGCTCCGGGCGAGGACTTTATCTACACGAGCTCCGACGCCGCCACGCGCGAGCAGGTCGCCGATGCCGACGTGATCTTGGGCAACATCGACCCTGGCATGCTCACGGCATGCGAACATCTCCAGCTGTTGCAATTGCAGACCGCCGGCTATGACGACTACCTTGCCGCCGGCACCGTGCCGGCCGACGCCAAACTGTCTTGCTCGGTGGGCGCCTACGGCCAGGCCGTAAGCGAGCACATGTTTGCCATGGTGCTGTCTATGATGAAGCGTCTGCCCGGCTATCACGATCTGCAGCGTGAGCATCGCTGGAAGGATTTGGGGCCGGTTACCTCGCTCAAAAACGCCAACGTGCTGGTGCTGGGCGCGGGCGATATCGGCGGCCACTTTGCCACGCTCTGCCGTGGCATGGGTGCGCACGTCCGCGGCATCAAGCGCCATCCGCTCGTCTACCCCATTGTGTTTGAGGACATGGACGGCATGGATGCCCTGTCTGAGCGCTTGGCGGAGGCAGACGTCGTCGCATCCTTTATGCCGAGCACACCCGAGACCCGCGGCCTGGCGAACGCCGAGTTCTTCGCCGCGATGAAACCGGGCGCCTTCTTTGCCAACGGCGGCCGCGGCGACCTGGTGGTCGCCGACGACTTGGTTGCCGCCCTGGAGTCGGAACATCTCGCCGGCGCCGCGGTCGACGTCACCGACCCCGAACCGTTGCCTGAGACAAGCCCCCTGTGGGATGCGCCTAACATGCTCATCACGCCGCACGTCTCCGGCTGGTTCCACCTGGCAGCCACGCTCAACAATGTGGTCGACATTGCCGCAGAGAATCTGCGTCACCTGCAAGCTGGCGAGACCCTGCGCTGTTGGATTGAACATTAGGG
>CALHJX010000332.1:0-4300 GCA_938033385.1 uncultured Collinsella sp.
GGACGCCGCCCTCTCAAGGCGGAGATCACCAGTTCGAATCTGGTACGGGCTACCACGCATTTGATACCCGGGCTTCCCATGGAAGGCCGGGTTTTTTTTCAAACAACCGTCTGCAATTCCCGTTTGAACCAGAGCTTTGCGTTCTGTCTATGGTCCTTGCGGGTACAATATCCAAGAAATTTTGACTGTTAGAAGGAGTCTCATGACGGAGTCCTCTCAGCATACGTCTAAGCCCCAGGTCGAGGTTGAGGCCTCGGGCGGAGATGACAATAAGAGCGCACGCCGCGGCGCCATCTTTATCGGCGTCGTGCTGGTGGGTTATATCGTCTATCTGTTGGTAACCGGGCAGATGGGGCAGTTCTGGGCCGCAATGTCGAGCGTCCAGGCGCCATGGCTCGTTGTCGCGTGTCTTTGCATGTTCATGTATCTGTTCTTTGGCATTGTGGCCTATGCGATCGCCGTCTGGCTCGACCCATATTCGCCCGTCGGCATCCGCGACCTGATTTCGGTCGAGGCGAGTGGCATCTTCTTTGGCAACCTCACGCCCATGATGATGGGCTCGACTCCCGCCCAGATCTACCGCCTGACCAAGGCGGGCCAAAATGTCGGCGAGGCTGGCGCCACGCAGTTCACGCGCTTTATCGTGTATCAGTTTGGCCTCGTTGCCTGGGGCGCTATCCTACTGCTTGCTCGCATGCCGTTTTTTGCCGAGCGCTATGGCGACATGACGCTGCTGTGTGTCTTTAGCTTTGGTGGGCACTGCTGCATCTTGCTGGGCATCTTCGCCGTCGCGCTCATGCCTAAGACCGTCACGCGCGTCGCCCATTGCATCATCAATTGGCTTGAGCGCATTGGTGTCTCGGCCACTAAGATCGAGGGATGGCGCACGTTTGTCGATGGCGAGATCTACTCCTTCTCCGAGAAGTTCAAGCTTTCAGCTGGCCACTTTTCGTCCATGATGCTCACGGTGGTCATCACCATGCTGCAGCTCGCGTTTTTCTACCTCGTGCCGTATTTCCTGATGCTTGCCTTTGGCCACCATGAGGTCGACTTTTTCTCGGTCATGGCCGCGAGCGCCTTTGTCCAGCTGCTGAGCTCTGCGGTCCCCCTGCCCGGTGGAACTGGTGGCGCTGAGGGCGGCTTTGCATTGTTCTTGGGTCATTTCTTTGGGTCGGCTTCGACCGCCGGCTATCTGCTGTGGCGCCTCATTACGTTTATTGCGCCGACCATTTTGGCTGCGCCCCTGCTGGGCCTTAAGAGTGCCCACAACGAGAGCATCCATGCGCGCTGGGATCGCGTGATGCGCAAGCTCGGTCGCACGCCTCAAACGCCCTCTGCGCCCACAAAGCCCCACCCCACGAATGCTGTTACCGTTGATCCCAAGAAGCAGGCTCAGAAGGCTTCTGGGACCGCTAAGCCGGCTCATAAAGCCTATGTGCGCCAGACAGGCGATGGTATTCGCGTATCTCCGTCGGCACTCAATAAGAAGAAGCATCCTAAGTCGCAGTAGGGCAGTCGTGCGTTCTTCATGATGCGGGTCATATTTGTGCTGTATGGGGGATAATCCTCTTACGTAGATTATCTCTCATCTGTTGATGAATGCTCGCATATCGAAGGGACACGCCCATGGCAACCAACAAACCGCGTTTTGATCGTCGCATCGTTCGCAGCCGTAATGCCATCCTTTCCGCTTTCGAGCGCCTGCTCATGGAAAAGCCGCTGGCAGACATTACGGTGAGTGCCATCGCGCGCGAGGCCAATGTCGACCGCAAGACCTTTTACGTTCACTTTGGTACGGTTGACGGCCTGCTCGATGCCATTGCCGTCGATGTGGTGGAGATGATTGTCGACTCGGTCGAGAAAACGCTTGCTTCAATGGACGGCGACACCAACGAGCGCGCTCTTGGCGCGGCGGCGACCTTCTTTAAAACCGTTAACGAGGCACTGTGCAACAACTTGGTGCTCAATCGTCAGCTGATCGAGAACATTCCGCTCGATGATTTTATGGCTCGTCTTCGTGCGCCGCTCGAACACGAGATTGCCGAGCGCGATCTGCTGCCTCAAGGTCTCAAGGACGAGATGTTTGACTACTATTTGGCGTTTTTGCTATCGGGCATTATCGGTATCTATCGCACGTGGGCGTTGTCTGATGGCTCGGTTCCCATCGAGCGCGTCTCGGAGGTTGCCAATGACCTCACGCTCAACGGCCTGTCGAGCCTGGAATCTCGCTTCGAATAGCATCGATAATTCAACAACTTAAAGAAGTTGCGGTGGAATAGGGATTGTTTTGGTTATTGGAAGGCCGATCTAGTCCCTATTTCACCGCAACTTAGAAAAACTGTTTTGATAGTAAGGCGGAGCAGCCTCGAAGATGAGCCTCGAGACTGCTCCGCTTCATTTCTGAGCGTTTGTCGTGTAGAACAGCATTAATCGCCGTTTTTGAGCGTTCGGCCCTGCTTTTCGAACTTGTGCATGTCGCTATCGGCCATACCCTGTGACTTATCCTCGTGACGCTTGGCGTATAGCGGATCGTCGGAGTCGTTCCAGATGCGGTCGGCGACAGGTGACCATGCCTCGGCGGCAGCCTGGGTCTTTTCGCGCAGCTGCTCGGGTGACTCCTTCTCGATAAGATCGGTGCTCATTGCGCCACTCTCGGCGACCATTTTGGGCAGAACGTCGGGATTCTCGAGCATGGGGCATGGTTTGAGGTAGTTGTCGTTGAACGGCATGTTCTCGTAGTACTTCATAAAGAGGGGAGAACGCAGCGCGTCGAGTAAGCTCACATCGTGGATGTTGGCGTTTGAGTAGTGGATGAACACGCACGGCTCCACGTCTCCGGCGGCGTTGATGTGCAGGTAGCGGCGACCTCCGGCGATACACCCGCCTACAAACTCGCCGTCGTTTTGAAAGTCGAGCGTAAACAGCGGCTTCTTCTCGCGCATTTTGCGGATAAAGCGATACATGTGCTCGCGCTGCTCGGGCGTGGGCATGAGCTCGGGGGTTGCGTTGCGGCCAACCGGCATAAAGTGGAAGTACCAGCAGAAGAGTGCTCCCTCGCCGATCATCCAGTCCATGTTCTCCTCGGTAGCAACCGTATCGGCATTGGCGCTTGTCCAACAGGTAGAGATACCAAACGGTAAGTCGCGCTCGCGCAGGAGTTTCATGGCGTGCTCGATCTTTGCGTAGGTACCTTCGCCGCGGCGGGCGTCGGTTGTCTGCTCATTGCCCTCGGCGCTGATGGCGGGGACAAAATTACCTACGCGAATCATGTCGTCGCAGAAGGCCTCGTCGATCAGCGTGGAGTTGGTAAAGCAGAGAAACACGCAGTCCTGATGTTTTTCGCAAATTCTGATCAGGTCGTGCTTGCGGACGAGCGGCTCGCCGCCGGTATAGATGTAGATATGCGTACCGAGCTCTTTGCCCTGCGTAACGATAGAGTCGATGTCTTCGAACGAGAGATTCTGCTTGTAGCCGTACTCAGCGGCCCAGCAGCCCGTGCAATGCAGGTTGCAGGCGCTCGTGGGATCGAGCAGGATGGCCCACGGAACGTTGCACTGGTACTTTTCGCGGTTCTTTTCCTGCTCTGGCCAAGCAAGCAGGTTGGCGTCGACAATGAGGGTCTTAAGCAGCTTGGTTCGCATCTGGGGATTAAGGCTGAACACACGCATGATCAGGTCATACCAATTGCCGCGGCTCTTGATGACATTGGTGAATGCCTCTCGCTGTACAGGAAATACGCGATTGGGGACCAGCTTGTTCACGAGGTCCATGATTTTGTCGATGTTTTCTTGTGGGTTGTCGTCGAGATAATCGATGAGCTTGTTAAGCGCTGCACGCTCTGCTGACTATGTAAGCGACATGGGTATATCCTTTCACGTGTGCTTAATATGTGATAATACCCACTTGTGGATTAAACGAAGTCTAAAGATTTGTAATGTGTCTATTCAACGAATCAATTTTATTTGGGGTGAAGCGTTATACGACGACACCTTCTAAGTTGCGGTGAAATAGTGTCAGATGGGGATGCGGACGATTTCTTGGGCCGCGCCTAGGCGTATCCATTGGAATCCTCCGATGCGCCTTCGCACGCTTGCATGACCTCGATACTATGCGAGCGTGCGAACTCGACGAGCTCTGCGTTGCGGGCGTTTATGGTGCCGAAGGCGGCGGGGCACACGATAAGGCGCGCGCAGTGGACGAGGAGCTCTTTGGCGCGGGCTATGGTTTTATCCCCGATCGGCTCGAAGGCGCGCTCGGCCACGCATTCCGTCGCCAGGTCGCGCGCGAGCTCGCAGTCGAT
>CALHJX010000333.1:0-10400 GCA_938033385.1 uncultured Collinsella sp.
CCCGCGGGCGAGGACGCCGGCAGGCGACCGAAGCCGGTGCGGATTTGCGCAGCAAATACGCGGATTCTCCGCGCAAACTTCCGAGTCAAAACGGATGCGATGTTTATCGAATCTCAGCCGGCCATGCGCCGCATCAACGGAACCCCAAACCCGCGGAAAATCGAACTCTATGCAGGGCGCGGGCGTAAAGAAAACGTCTTGGCAACGCAGACCGGGACGCGCTTTCCCAATGGCGGCCCAGGCGGAAAGTCCATCCCGGAATCCGCGCTCAGACTGGGACGTAGTTTCCGGATGACGCCTCAAGCGGAAACCGCATCCCGGAATCCTCATTCGGAATGGGATGCAATTTCCAAATGAATGGCTAGCGGATAGTTCATCCCGGAATACGCGCTCAGGATGGGACGCGCTTTCCCAGCGGCGGTCCAAGCGGAAAGCGCATCCCAGAATCCCGCCTCAAACTGGGACACACTTTCCGCTTCACCTGCCGCCTCAAAAAACCTGCGCTCTCGCCATCCCAAAACTGGGTAGAAGAAAGCCAAAACGCAATCGCAGGAGGTCAATATGACTGCAGAAGATAAGGCAAAGAACGCCGGCAAGGTCGCGCTCGTCCTGGAGGGCGGCAGTTTTCGTGGGCAGTTTACCGCGGGCGTGCTCGACGTTCTCATGGAGGCTGGCGTTGAGATTCCGGCTGTCTACGGTGTATCGGCCGGCGCCCTCAACGGCGTGAACTACAAGTCGCACCAGATCGGCCGTGCCAACCGCATCAACCTGGCTTTCTGCAGCGACAGCCGCTTCATGGGCGCCGCATCGTTTGCGTCCACGGGCTCTATTGTGGGTTACGACTTTATCTTCAACGATGTCCAGGACCGCCTGGATCCCTTTGACAACGAGACGTTCGACGCGAGCCCCATCGAGATGTACGCCGTCGCGACGGACATGCTCTTTGGAACCGCCACGTACCTCCCGGTCAAAAGCGCCGTGCTCGACCTCGACGCCGTGCGCGCCTCGACCTCGCTGCCGCTGGTGACGCCGCCGGTCGAGATTGACGGGCACAAATACGTCGACGGTGGCGTAGCCGATTCGGTCCCCATCGAGCATGTGCTCGAGGAGGCGGGCTTCGATCGCGCGGTTGTCATTGTCACGCAGGACCGCTCGTACGAGAAAAAGCCCTACGAGTTTTTGCCGGCCGCGCGCGCCCGCTATGCCGACTACCCCTATCTGCTCGAGGCTATCGAGACGCGCCACGACCGTTACAACATCCAGCGCATGCACCTGTGGAAGTATGAGCGCGAGGGCCGTGCGTTGGTCGTCGCTCCGCAAAAGCCGGTCGAGGTCGGCCATGTTGAGCACGATTCGGCAAAGCTTCTGGACCTGTATATCCGGGGCCGCCAGGAGGCAAAGCGCCTGCTCGCGGAAATCCAAGAGTTCGTTGAGCGCTAGCGACGGCGAACCCTCAAAAAATGACAACAGCTAAAGAGCTGGAAAATCACGGCTCGTGGATGACATGTGCAGAAACTCTGGTCGGAGTCAAAATACCTGTTGACTCGTACGGCGAGCGGGGTAATATGGACGGGTTACTTGCAGAGCCCCGTGAATCTCTGTAACAACACGTACTGTACATGGAGGAGTCTAAGTGATTTCGAAATCGACTCACTACGCCAAGCAGGGCGAGGTCCAGCGCAACTGGGTTCTCGTCGACGCCGATGGTGCTGTCCTGGGCCGTCTTGCCACCCAGATCGCAATGATCCTGCGCGGTAAGAACAAGCCCCAGTTCACGCCCAACAGCGACTGCGGCGACTTCGTTGTCGTCATCAACGCCGATAAGGTCCAGCTTACCGGTAACAAGGCCGACACGAAGACCTATTATCGCCACAGCGGCTACAACGGCGGCCTCAAGGCTGAGAGCTTCCGCCAGGCTATGGAGAAGCACCCGGAGAAGGTCATCGAGCGCGCCGTTCGCGGTATGCTGCCCAAGACCACCCTCGGCCGTGCCCAGATGACCAAGCTTAAGGTCTACGCTGGTGCCGAGCATCCGCATGCTGCCCAGAACCCCACGAAGATTGAGCTGGAGGCTTAAAGATGGCTGAGAACACCGTTGTCTACCAGGGTACCGGCCGTCGTAAGAACGCCGTCGCCCGCGTCCGTCTCGTCCCCGGCACCGGCAAGGTGACCATCAACAAGCGTGACGCCGAGCAGTATTTCGGCCGTCATCAGCTCGTTGAGAACGCCCTTGCTCCCTTCAAGGTGACCGACACCGCCGGTCAGTTCGACGTTATCGCTCTGTGCGATGGCGGCGGCATCTCCGGTCAGTCCGGCGCTCTGCGCCTGGGCATCGCTCGCGCTCTTCTGAACGCTGGCGACTACCGTGCTGACCTCAAGAAGGCCGGTTTCCTTACGCGCGATGCTCGCGTGGTCGAGCGCAAGAAGTACGGCCTCAAGAAGGCCCGTCGCGCTCCCCAGTTCTCCAAGCGCTAAGGTTTTATCTCCTTTCGAGATACAATGTACAAGCGGGGCCTGCCGATTCCTCGGCGGGTCCCGCTTTTCTTTTTCGACTAGGGTGGGCGGTTGCATATCGCCTGCTAGGGAAGGAGCGATCCTATGCCCCAGAACATCTTCGGTACCGATGGCGTCCGTGGCGTCGCCAACGCCGATCTTTCGTGCGACCTCGCGTTTCGTCTGGGTCGCGCGGCGACCAAGTTCCTTGGTCCGGATATCTGCATCGGCCGTGACACGCGCCTTTCGGGCACCATGCTCGAGAGCGCTCTGACCGCCGGCATTATGGCCGAGGGCGGCCGCCCGCATTGCTGCGGCGTTATCCCCACGCCTGCCGTGGCACTGCTCACCGTTCAGAACGAGCTCGATGGCGGTATCGTCATCTCCGCTTCGCACAATCCGCCGGAGTTCAACGGCATCAAGTTCTTTAGCCGCAAGGGTATGAAGCTTCCCGATGCTGTCGAGGAAGAGATCAGCGCCTGGGTCATGTCCGAGGAGGCCATGGCTGCCGATACGCTGCCGACCGGCGCCGGCGTGGGCCACATTATCAAGATGAAGGACGCTCGCAAGGCATACGTCGATCACGCCATCGATACGCTTGATGGCCTGAGGCTCGACGGCCTAGTCGTTGCCGTCGACTGCGGTCACGGTGCTTCCTGCCAGACTACGCCCGCCGCGCTGCAGCGCCTGGGTGCCACGGTGCACGCTATCAACACCGATTACTGCGGCACCGACATTAACGTTGAGTGTGGCTCTACGCACCTCGAGCCCCTGCGCGAGCTCGTGCTGCGCACCCATGCTGACATCGGTCTGGCCCACGACGGCGACGCCGACCGCGTACTGTTCGTGGACAGCGAAGGCAATGAGATCGACGGTGACTACATCCTGGCTATCTGCGGTTCTGACCTCGCCGCTCGCGGCAAGCTCGCCAACTCCGAGATCGTCTCGACCGTCATGTGCAACCTGGGCTTCTCCATCGCTATGAAGGAGCAGGGCTTCGAGATGGTCCAGACCGCCGTGGGCGACCGCTACGTTCTGGAGCGCATGCTTGCGGACGGCGCCGTCATCGGCGGCGAACAGTCCGGCCACATCATCTTCCTGGAGCACAACACCACCGGTGACGGCCTGGTGACGGCTCTGCAGCTGCTGGCCGTGCTCAAGCGCACCGGTCGTACCCTCACCGATCTTGCCGGCATCATGAAGAAGTACCCGCAGGTACTCGTCAACGTGCATTCCGACAACAAGGCTGGTCTGGACGATTGCCAGCCCATCTGGGATGCCGTCGCTGCTGCCGAGAAGGAGCTTGACGGCCGCGGCCGCATTCTGGTGCGCCCGAGCGGTACCGAGCCGCTGGTCCGCGTGATGGCCGAGGCCGAGACGCACGAGCTGACCCAGCGCGTTGTCGACGACATCGTCGAGGTTGTCAAGCGCGAACTTCCCTAATGGTCAAAAACGGGTGCCAAGTGGTAAACTGTTAAGGTTATTTTGATTGATTGGTATGTCCGAGGGGGAGCATGTTCACTAAAGTCCTAAGGTCTTTGGGTATGCGTGGTCGAGTCCTTACGCTGGATGCTCCCATCTCGGGCGACGTCATTCCGCTTTCCGAGGTAAACGACCAGACGTTTGCCACCGGCCTTTTGGGCCAGGGCGTGGCGATTCAGCCCACCGGAACGCGTGTGATTGCACCGGCTGATGCCAAGGTCGAGGCCATTTTTCCCACGGGACACGCTGTTGCGCTTAACACGGTCGATGGCTTGGACGTGCTCATCCACGTTGGTTTGGACACTGTTCAGCTCGAGGGCAAGCACTTTACCGTACATGCGCAAGTGGGTGACATCGTCCATAAGGGCGATGTACTCATTGAGTTCGATCGCGAGGCAATTGCTGCCGAGGGCTACGATGTGACGGTTCCCATCTTGGTATGCAACTCCGTTGAGTTCTCGAGTATCAAGGGCTCCGTTGGTGTGCATGTCGAAGAGATGGACCAGCTCATCGTTGCTCGCGAGCGCTAGCAAGTGCACGTGGCCATTAGCCTACAATTCAAACACGTTTACAGAGGGCGCCCTTGAAAGAGGACGCCCTCCGTGGCAAGATGGGATTTGTCCGAAGCTAAAAGGCTTTGGGTCACCGTGGACGGGCAGGGGCCTCGACGCGGTTAGACACGAGACACATACATTACGCGACCTCGCCCTGGTGGCCGCACACGTTGGTTGCGGCCGACGCGGGCCGCGGGCAAGTGCTTGTAAGGGAGCCTTGCCTCTCTTGTACGAGAAAGGACGCGTAATGAAGATCATTAAAGCTAAAGACTACGAGGATATGAGCCGCAAGGCCGCTAATATTATCTCGGCCCAGGTTATCCTCAAGCCCGACTGTGTGCTGGGTCTTGCCACCGGCTCCACCCCGATCGGTGCCTACAAGCAGCTCGCTGCTTGGTACAAGAAGGGCGACGTCGACTTTGCCGAGGTCAGCACCTACAACCTGGACGAGTATCGCGGCCTTTCGCACGACGATCCCCAGAGCTATCACTACTTCATGCGTGAGAACTTCTTCGATCACATCAACATCGACCTGAACAACACGCATGTGCCCGACGGTTCCAACCCCGACGCCGCCGCTGCCTGCTCTGAGTACGACAAGATTGTCGCCGACGCCGGTTATCCGGATCTGCAGCTGCTCGGCATTGGCAACAACGGCCACATCGGCTTCAACGAGCCCGATGACCACTTCTCCAAGGGCACGCACTGCGTCGACCTCACCGAGAGCACCATTCAGGCCAACAGCCGCCTGTTCGACAGCATCGACGATGTTCCCCGTCAGGCCTACACCATGGGTACCCAGACCATCATGTATGCCCGCATGATCCTGGTCGTCGCCAACGGCGAGGCCAAGGCTCAGGCCGTGCATGACATGTGCTATGGTCCGGTTACGCCCGAGTGCCCGGCTTCGATCCTGCAGCTGCACACCAACTGCGTTGTCGTTGCCGACGAGGCCGCCCTTTCGCTCTGCGAGTAGCGCGAATCCTGCAGCTCGACATAGCCTTGCCTAAGGCCTCCGCTTTGCGGGGGCCTTTTTGCTATCCCTTTTCGCCCACTTGACCAAAATCTTGCCGCAAGCTTGACGAATGCCGGATGTCCAACAGCTTGATTCATTCTATATCAGATTCTATGCAAAAATGCCACTAGAAGGTCGTAGACGGTAGCGGGTGCTAGGCGAGTTGAATGACATAGCTGAACCTTGTTCATCTGCGTTACACTGCCGCTTAGATGGGACAAGCTGACAAGCTCATTTACCTGCTTAAAGACCGATTAGTCGGGGGATTAATAACAATCGGCCCTCGCTGTACAAAAACTTGCCGCTTGCGTACCAAAAGACAACCTAAAACACAAGGTCGCTCTATTCATAGCGCGGCTTGTATGGTCTTGCGGCTACAGTGTCCATACGGTCGAGTTGAGGAGCGGGCATGGTAAACGATTTGAGCGGTATAGACGACCTCGAGCTGATGCCGTTAGGCGGAGGCTATATGGTGCGACGCGAACGCTTGATGAATGAGCTTATCGCTAAGGGCCGAAAGGCCGGCATCGTGGTTCTTTATGCACCCGACGGGTTTGGGAAGACCTCGGTGCTGCTGCAGTACACCCATGAGGTTAAATGCGACCCGACGCGAGGCCCCGTGCGGATTATCGAGGCCGATCGCGCCACTGGGCGCGAGGTGTTTATGCAGCTCGAGGTGGTTACCGAAGAACTCAAAGACAAACCGCATTCCCTTATCGCGATTGATAATGTGCCAAACCTCGATCAGCACGATACCGAGGACCTCATCGACAGGATTCGCGGCCTGCGCGCTATGGGGGTAGGGGTCTTTATCTCCTGCCGTCCTTCAAATCGTCAGCTGATTCATGGGCTGGGCGATTCGGTTAAGATCAATGCGCAGATGCTCAAGGTGCATGCCTATGAGTATTCGGCGTGGGCATCGGCGTTTTCGATCAGCACATCGCTCGACTTTTATCAGCTCACGCAGGGCGTGCCCGAGCTCGTTTCGGCATTGCAGACGGGTCTGTATGGCCAAGGCGACGTAGCCGGCCTGCTCGAAAACGAGATTGTCAACGTGTATGGCGCGGCACTTGCCGATCTGGCTTCACTCGACAATAATGCGCTGTTTTGCGTGGCATGTCTCATGGTTTTGATGGGCGAGGGCAATATCGCAGAACTCGAGGCCTGTGGGGTGAGGCTGTCGATGGTCGACCAGTCCTACTTTGTACGCGACTACCCGATCTTTGGCTTGGATCCCGCCGAGCGGAGTTTTACGTGTCTGGGCACGGAGGATAACGGACGCTTGCGTTTGCGTAAGTTGGTGGCCGAGGTTCGCCCCGAACTTGTTCCGAGGGCGGCCCGGATTTTGCTTAAGGCGGGTCGATGCGATGCGGCGATGGGCCTGGCGGACGCCTTTCTGGACCGTGAAGCGGTTCTTGAACTTGCTGGGCAGTATGGGGTCGATCTGGCTCTGACGGGGCACGGGGCCGATATCTGCCGAGCGGCGCTGGGCACGATCGATGCCGACGATCCGGCTCCAGAGCCAACGCCTGCCGAAGCGCTTGGCGTATATCTGGCAGCGGTCAGCGTGTCCAATACAAAGCTCGCTCGCTATATGGCATCGGTCATCGAACGCGGGGGCGAACGGGCGGCCTGCGAAATAGACCCTGTTTCATGGAGGGTGGCCCAGACACTGACGGCTGTTTGCTATGGGGACAACGGGCTTGGGCTTCCTACGAACCTGGCCGTGCCAGAAATAGAGACGTCCCACACCGCACTCGACATGCTGTCCACGCATATCGAGGTCAAGCGATGCCTGACCGAACGGGGAGATGACGGCGACGTTCTACAGCAGCTCAAAACGAGCAAGGCCTACGACTGCGAGCTCGACATCGCGGGGATTGTTATACGGGCCGACAGCATGCTGGTGGAGCTCTTTGACGGGTCGTTTGCAGGAACCGACGAGCGCGACGACGAGATGACGGTGGTGCGGGAGGCGCTCGACGTACGTGGACTTAAGGCGATGGCTATCTGGGTGCGCATGGTGTTGGCGGCACGGCGGCTCCTTTCCGGCTTGCCGGTAACCGACGACGCGGCGTTCAACGAGCTCGATCGTTTTGCCGTGCGCATGCGCGACAACCAGATTCAGCTGTTTGGCCTGTTGCTAGAAGGCTGGCAGTCGCTGGCAGAGGGACGGCCGGTTAATGCAAAGTTCCGTGCGGTCCAAGTGCTCAAACTTGCCGAGGAGTCGATTGCGTACATGCGCGATAACGCATTGCTGCTGGAGCGCGCGGCATATCTGCGAAATACATCGATGGTTTCGGTGCGCGAGGAAGCGGAGTTGCTCGATATAAGCCAGACGCAGGTTGGTGGCGCAGAAGCCTGGATGGTGGCGCTGCATTTGGCCTGTGCGGGCCGAGACAGCGACCTTGCGGCCTGGATGTCCATGAATCGTGCGGGGATTCTAGAGCCATCGTATCGGCTCTTTGCGCGCCTTGCCATGCATTGTCTGGGCGAGCCGGCGGCCAGGATACGCAAGAAGCTTCCCGTGCGCGAACTGTCGCGGTACTCGCTGCGCGACGATTTGGAAGGGGAGGGCGAGCGCCTGTTCCAGGCTGGCGAGGTTGAAGCCGTTGATACCATCGACCATATCGAGATTCGCATGTTTGGTGCGTTTCGCGCCGAGCGCGACGGGTTTCCCATCACGGACAAAATGTGGCGTCGCAAGAAGGCGGCGACACTTGCCGAGCGGCTTGCGCTGGGCATGGATGCGCTCGTCGATCGTGAGACGCTGGCCATGGAGCTGTGGCCCCATGCCGAGTTCAATAGCGCCCGCAATAACCTGTACTCGACGATATCGCGCTTGCGGTCGGCTTTGGGGCCGACGCCGGATGGCAAGTCGTGTGTGCTCATCCAAAATGAATGCATCGGACTCAACGGCGACTACGTCAAGACCGATGTACGGCTGTTTGACCAGATAAGCCGCGAGGTTTTGGGAAATCGCACGGGTGCGCGCGGGCCCCATTTAGTTGAGCTGTGCCTTAAAATTGAGCAGCTTTATGCCGGACCGCTGTATGTTCCCAATGGCTGTAATCCCACCTACTTTTTGCGTATGCGACGCATTATGCAGTCAAAGTACATCGATTGCATGATTAAGGGAGCAAATGCCGCTCTAGAAGAAAACGATCTGCAGTCGGCGATTTGGCTGGCGGAGTCGGGGCTTCGGCAGGAAACGGCGCGTGAGGATATGGTGCGCTGCGCCATGCGTGTCTACAGTGCGGCGGGGCGGCGGCGCGATATCGTCGAGCTATACAGTGGGCATATGCACCATCTGAGGGAGCAGGTCAATGGCGTGCCCGAGCCCGAGACGCGGCGTCTATACGAGCGCTTGGTGGAGGGGCGGCTCAATCGCGTGCTGGTCGAGCGATAAAAAACGGGCGCCCGAAGTACTTGGGCACCCGTAAGCTTGCTATGTGTTGGTTCGCCGGATCATTGGCTCTTAGACGAGCTTGATCTTCTCGATGTCCTTGCGCGAGGACTCGCGATACAGTGAGAACTTGCGGCCGATAACCTGGACGACCTCGGCGTGGCAGCGCTCGGCGAGCTCTTCGGCGGCCTCGCGGGCGGAAAGACTGGAGCCATCGAGCACGGAGCACTTAACGAGCTCGTGCTTCTCCAGGTAGGCGACCGTCTGCTCGACGGTGCCCTCGTTGACATCGGACTTGCCGATGATGATGGCGGGGTTGAGGTGATGGGCCATGCTGCGAAGCTGCTTGACCTGTGCTCCTGTCAGTGCCATGGGTTCTCGCTTTCTATGTATGGGGCGCCCCGCGACGGGGCCTTAATCTACGTGAGCTGTCCCACGATAGCGCAGGAACGGCGCGGTGTGGAGCGCGTTTGCCCAGTTCAAAAAGAATGCGGATGCCGAGTGAGTGGGCGGCGCGGGCTGCGAACGGGCTATGAGCTGGGCGCAGAGACCGGCTCCCATGCAATAAACGCCCAACGGACTTTGCGGACGTGGTCGAGCATATAGCGCCCCTGCGGCACGCCCTTGGAGCCCGGCTCACCGGCATGGGGGTTCTCAATCATGTGTTGAGCGATGTAGTCGCGCAGGCGGTCGATCTTATCCTCGTTGCCATGCTCGAGCATACGGGAAAAATCCGCTACGCCCGCCTCAAGGCTATCGAAGGTGTCGCGACGGGGCGATTCAAAATACGTGACCTGCGGCAGCGCACCCATCTGAATAAGGATGTTAAAGGCATACACAAAGCCATTACTGCAGGTAACCGAGGCACCGATGGCGTTCATCAAGTGCAGATCATAGCGCGGGCTGGAGTTGGCGACCATCGTGACAGCACAACGACGACGAGCCGTACGATCAAGCTTGGCAAGCGCGCCTTTTAGATTGGTCGTCGTAACCGACCGACTGGCAAAGGCGACATCCACCGCCTTCGCGACCGGTCCAACCAAATCCCAATCATCATCCCAAGCAAGCTCAAGCGGCGTTATGCGCCTTTCGAGTCCGTAGTACTCAATGCCGGCATCAAGCGTGCCCAGCATAGCGGGGGAGAAGTCGGCAGCAATCACAGGATGTCCAGCCTGAGCAAGCGGAATAGCAATCGACCCAGCCCCACATCCCATATCCAGCGCCGACTCACCAGGCTCAAGTGCCAACAGCTTTATAAAATCCCGAGCATAAGGGGCAGTCTCCAACGGCCGAAAATGCCGAGCCCGCTTATCCCATTCAAAAGAATCATCAGCCCGCCGCCGAGCAGCTGGCAGCCGCATCCATTCGCCATTCCAATCCGCAGAAAGTAGCTCAGAACGAATCAAATCATCAGCCACGGGCCAACCTCCTAGCAACAAAAAAGCGACTC
>CALHJX010000334.1:0-4891 GCA_938033385.1 uncultured Collinsella sp.
AAGCTGCGCTTGTCGCCGACGCTGCGGCATCGTTTGCAGCCTTCGCGGCGTTGGTCGCGCTCGTAGAAGCCGAGTTCGCCTTGCTCGCGGCGCTGTTCGCCGCGCTGGCCGCGCTGTTGGCTGAGCTTACGGCCTGATTGCCACGGTCGATGAGGTCTTGAACGGCATCGTCCCAGTTCTGCGCGGGCTGCTGCCCGTCAAGAGCGCTGCGCAGGATTTCGATAGCGAACCGCTCCGTTGAGTAGGTGTTTCCGCCCTTCGTTATCGTGAAGTAGGCTTCGTCGGTGTAGCCGGGGACGCTGCAAAGCTTGGATTCGTCAACCGTGATCGTGGCGGCGTTGCCGCTGACTGAGCATTGCCCGCGATAGTAGTTGCGCTTGTTCGGCAGAAGCGCCACGAGCCACACCGTAGCGCCCGAAAGCGAGAACTCGGCTCCGTTGTCGTAGATAAGCGCGTTGATGGTCGTTCCGCCATCGTCGCCCTGACCCACCTTAATACAAGTTCCCGCTCCCTCCTTCGAGATATCGAGTTCAAGCGTCCGCGTGTTGCTCATTGCGCGCCGCCTTCCTCGCCGGTTCCGTAGGCGAGTGCGCGGAGGGCTTCGAGCGCTTCGGCGAAGCTCATAGCAGACCGCGCCTTGCTAGACACGGGCTGCACGTCCGCACTCGCGGCGACGGCTGGCACGCTCGCGGCCAGAGCATCGAATACGTCAACGACAGCTCTAACCCTGTCATCGACGTATATGGGCTGAACGATGGTGAACGAGCCTTCGCGGTTCTCAGGCTCCTTTACGTCGTCAACGGGAACGATGGAACGGCTTCCATCATCGTCAACGGCGATGAATACAATTCCGCCCTCAGCGGCTTTCTTAAGAAGCTCGCTGTCGTACTCAGTAATGACTGCTTCCGAGTTGCTTAGCGGGTCGTGAGCAACGTAATAAATAGTCGCCATGAAATACCTCCCTAGTCCAGTCCGCAGTATGTGCATAACCCGTTCTTGAAGTTGATGGATCGCGTTTTCCAAGACCAAGAAATTGTTCCGTCTCCGTCATCTCTAATCTCGCTAATGTACGTGACACTCGAATCTTTCGTTGTGCAGATGGTCGATGTCGTACTCTGATTGCTTGATACGGCAGTCGAAATCTGCGGCGAACTGATGCGCACCGTTCCTTCTGCCGTAATCTGAATGCCGCGATACTTGATTGACGGATCGTCAATGTTGTACGAGTGGGCGGAGAAGTCAATCTTTCCTATCTGCGTGCTGTTCTCATACCCGTAGACAGCACCGCTGACAATGCGAAGAAGGTTCGACACCGTACCGCATTCGAACGTTCCGCTTGCGTTTATGTTGTTCGCGGTCATGTAGTTAGTCGTGAGCTTTCCCGTGCTCAGGTTCCACGTGTTACGCCCCAGACGGTCGCTGATCGTGCCGGTCTCGATGTAGGTAGCGTTGATATAGAGCAGACCGCCGCTTAGGTAGATTCCCTGCGTAGCGCCGTTGTTCGTCAGCCGGTTGAAAACCTCACGTTGCGTGAGGGAATCGTCCAGCTCGTCCACCTTGTCTTGCGCTTGCGCCTGCTCAATAATGCTCTTCGCCTGACGGGCTGCTGAGTTGTACGTCTTGATGGTATCTGAATAGTCGCTGTATGCGATTTCGTAGAGCTGCATAGCGTCCGACAGCTCTTCAGCCGTCGTTGTCCCAAGCACGTTTTGGATGCGCAGTTCTAGCTTCGCATGCGTGCCGTTGACACTAAACACCGCTTCGTACTGAGTTCTGAGAACTTGCTTGAATTGGTAGTTGAGGTATTCGCTGTTGTATAGGCTTTCGTACTCGTTTTCGAGGTCTACGCGCTCCTTCTCGACGGTCTGCATGATCTTAGACACCGCCGCGTGCTCGGCTTCCGTTATGATGCCGTCTTCGGCTATGCCGTCCATCGTCTTATCGAGTTCGTCAAGCCCGGTGAAAAGGTCTTCAACGCTCGTGTCGCCCAGTTTCGCGCCAGCGGAAAGCGAGAACTCGCCGCTGGTCAAGTCCCAGAAGTTGTTTCCCTTCTCGTCGGTCAGCAGACCGGCGCGCACGCGGTCGGCCTTCATGGTTCCAGCGTTGATAACGTCGGCAGTAACCATGCCACCCGTGAAGAACGTTCGCCAATCCCATTGACCGTCTGACGTAAGGCCAGCAGCCAACCGCTGACCGCGACCGTTGACGTTGATAGCCCACATGTCGGCGGTTGACTTGACCGGCAAACCCGTTTCGGGGTTCAGCGGTACGTTGCTCCAAATCTCGCCCAGCTCGAACGTCTCGACATGGTAGGTGCCAACCGCGTTGAACTGAGCGTTGAGCGCCTGCTGAAGCTGAATTAGCCACGATACCGACGTGCCAGCCGCAGCGTCGTAGAGCGCGTTTTGCTGGCTGTTGCTCTTCAGGGCGTTGTTGACGCTCTGCCACATGTCGGCCATCGTGTCCGTAAGCGTGCCGAACGTCACGGTCGCGTCGCCGGTGAGCAAGTCGCGCTCAATCTGAGACACGCGGCCATGAAGGCGCACGCCTTCGGCAGAAAAGCCCTTGTCGATGATCGCAACGTCATCGCCCACGCCCACGCCCTCCCATGAGCGCCCGAATGCGTAAAGGTCGATAACCGAAGCGGTGTAGGTTACTTTCGGCTCCTTCACTTGCTCTAGGTAGTCTTTCGTTTCCTGCAAGAGCTGCGCCGCGTCCTCGCACTGCTCGTTGACGTATGACGCAACGGCGGGCAGAATGCCGCCCTCGCCGTCAGGGTGTCCCCAAACGGTAGTAGCTTCGGCATCCTCCACGTAGTCTTTGCCGTTGTTAATGTCGCCGAAAGTGAGACGGCGACCGTAGCCGCCGCCCTCAGTCTCAACGCCCTTGCCGTAACCGTAGACGCGAGTTTTCGGGTTGTCGCTCGCAACGGAGCGCTTGACGGAAACGAGGTCTTTAGTCCACGTGAACCGCTTAGCGCTACTCTGGTTGCCGCGCTTGGCGCGCACGCCCACGCGGCGGCTAACGATGCTCGCGCCGTCGTGGACGATAAGAGTTTCAAGCTCGCCGCCCCACGTCTCGATGATTCCGGCCAATCCCTCACGCACGCTCTCATGGTAGAAGGTGCGCGAAGCGCTGCCGCCCTGATCGCACGTGCCAACCTCCCAGCGCGTGTCTGCGAGG
Organism: uncultured Collinsella sp.; assembly: GCA_938033385.1. Classification (GTDB taxonomy): domain Bacteria; phylum Actinomycetota; class Coriobacteriia; order Coriobacteriales; family Coriobacteriaceae; genus Collinsella. Next base: position 3,184 of record CALHJX010000334.1, read on the forward strand.
ATTGACGCGAGGGCGACCGAGACGCTGCCGGAAGGCCGCTTATCGTCCAGCCAGTCATCCCACGTCTCGTTCACCGAGTTGATGCAGATGGCTTGCGTTTCAGGCGCGCCGTCATCGTCGTGTACCCTGTCGATGGTGTCAACGATGTGTTCGTGACACGTGCCCTGAAGGTCAATCCAAACTATGCGGTCGCCCTTCACGAGGTCTTCGGCGCACGTGATGCCCAGCTCGTCGGTTCCGTCCAGCGCGTCGGTGTGCGTTGCGGCGCTCACCGTGAGCCGCCCCAGATTGTCGCCCCAACGGCTGAAACGGGTGAAGCCTATGCGTCTAATTAAAGCCATCGTTCCACCCACTCTAGTACCGCCGTGCCGCTGGTGATGTTCAGGTGGCACCGCCCGTTGATTTCGAAGTAATCCGAATCAATCGTTACCGGCGCGGTCTGGTTGTTAACCGTCGCGTGCTCGGTCGCCATGTCAAGCCTGATGGTGCTTGAAGACGTGAGCGCGGTGTTGATAGCCACGAACTCGCCGGTATCGACGTTCGTAATCCGCCACGCGCTGCCAGCGGAGGGCTTCGCCGTGACCTTCAGGTAAGCGGGGCGGTTGCCGCCAGCGTTTACGTAGACGTTGCCCGCCGAAACCTCCATGCGGCGCTTCTGCCCGTAATAGTCGGGGTCGCCGACATGGAAAGTCACGGTGGTTGTCGGGCAATCGTCCGTGATCTCGTCTAGGTCGGTGCTGCCGCTCACGATTGCGAGCAGGTAGCGCGTCGGGTCATCGGGAAGGTAGAGCGGCGCGGGTTCTTCAGTCCAGAGAGCCGCCGCGAGCTTGTGCCGCATCTCCGCGACCTCGCGGCGGTCTTCAGTCCTAAGCCAAATCTCAACGGGGAGGTCGTAGCCGCCACGGTAGGCGCTCTTGAAAACCTCGCCGTGCCGCCCCGGCACGCTCTCGAACGTCGCGTTGACGGTCGCCATGATGGGGCGGCGCACCTTGCAGTAAACCAGCTTCGATAGGTCGGTGCCGTTGAAGATGATTCGGTCGTGCTGGTTCCTAGTCCGTCTAAGTTGCAACTGGCACCCCCCTTTGCTTCAGCTTGCTTGCGATGCCAGCGCCGATCTGCTGGCCTGTCTCGTATGCGTCCACTCCGTCAGCGACCGTGGCGTAAACCGTCACGGCGACGTTAACGGGCTGGCTCGGCGCGTCGGCGAACCGCGAGAAGGCGCGGTTTACCGATGTTTCGATGAAGCCTTGCAACTGCTTCTCAGGCGCGATGAACTCGCCGCCAGCTTCGCCAACGCCGACGATTGAAGGCTCATCGAAGTAGCCGCCGCGCGCGTACCAACTGATGCTCACGCTCGGTAGCGAAATCGGGCCAAACTCGTTCCAGCTGACGTTGAAGTGCGGAAGCTTTGGCTTCGGAATGCTTATCTTGATTCCGCCGAAGGCGTTCATGATCTTCTGCGGAATGCTCGAAATCGCGTTCCATGCGCTTTCGATAGGGTTCTCTATGAAGCCCCGAATGCTGTTGAACACGCCCTGCACCTTCGAGCCAAGGCCGGGGAATCCCAGCTTGTCGCCGATGCGGTCGGCGATGCTAACCGCCGTGCTCTCGGCAGCGTCAAGCTTCGAGCCGATGTTGTCTTTAATCGCGTTGAAGGCGTTTGCCGCTTGGCTCTTCGCAGTCTCCCAGTCGCCGTTCATTGCGGCTT
>CALHJX010000335.1:0-3275 GCA_938033385.1 uncultured Collinsella sp.
TTGACGCGGCGGGCAATTGGATAGGCCAGACTTGAACAAGGGTCGATGGACGCTCTGCTCCATCGACCCTTTCCTTGCCCATGTCTGGGCGAAGGTTGATTCGGGGATTGTCTGCGCGGGGCTTTCTGCGACCCCCGCGCAGGGGGGTGCCGAACCCCGAACCCGAACCCTTGGGGGAGTTTGAGGGGGCTTGCCCCCTCATGCACGCGCCGCCGCGTGCCGCCAAGCCGTAGGCGCGGAGCGACCCTAAGTCGCGGAGAACCGACAGTGCTACACTGTCGGCGCGCCCCCTTTTCTGTAGGTAAAAGGGGAGTGCGTTACCCTTTTGTTCCAAAAGCCGGGAGGTGCCGCCGCCGATGGGTAAGCAGTACGCAATCCTTCGAGTCCAGAAGTGCAAGGGTGCCGAGATAGGCGCCATGCAGTACCACAACGACCGCGAGCCGGGAAAGCACACGAACCCGGACATAAACCAATCCCGAACCCGGCTGAACCGCGAGATGTGCCCGCACGCCGACTACGAGGGCGAGGTGCAGGCGAGGATTGACGCGGGCTACAAGGGTGCCCGCAAGGTGCGCAAGGATGCCGTGAGGCTCGTCGAGGGCATCGTGACGGCAAGCCCGGAGTTCTTCGAAGGCGCGAGTGCCGAGGAGGTGAGGGGCTTCTTCGAGGACGCGCTCGGGTTTTGTCGCGAGGAGTTCGGGGAGTCGAATCTGGTGCACTTCACGGTGCACATGGACGAGGAGACCCCGCACGCCCACTTCGGTTTCGTGCCGCTGAAAGACGGGAAGCTCTCGTGGAAGGGGTTCTTCCCGGACAAGGCGGCGCTCGGTGCGATGCAGGACAGGTTCTACGGGCGCGTAGGGGCGCTGTACGGCCTTTCTAGGGGCGAGAAGCGCATCGAGGGGGAACCGGCAAGGCGGCACAAGTCCGTGGCCGAATACAAGGCCGAGAGCCGCCGAGTTCAGGCCGAGCTGGACGAGAAGGCCGAGCAGCTCGAATCGGCGAGGGCGGAGCTTACTTCCGCCAATGCCGAGCTTGCGTCCGCGCGGGCGCAGCTCGCCGAGTGCAAGGTGCAGGTCGAGGGCTTCGCCGCGAGGTTCGAGCGCATCAAGGCAGAGCTGGCGCAGATCGCCGAGTGCCTGTCGGTGCGCGGCTTCCTCGGGAGCTTCAAGGCCAAGCTCGCCGAGTTCGCCGAGAACCCTATCTGCAAGGTCGCGCTCGCGGCGGGGCGCGACTTCATGACGGCACGTGACGGCAGGCGCGCGGAGAAGGTGCTCGTTGACGGTGCCAGGGAGAAGGTCGGCGAGATGGACGAGCTGTCGAGGGAGATGGACGAGTTGTCTCTGTTGGATGAGGTCGGTGATATGAGGGGTGCCAGCAGGAAGCTTGACGTCCACGAAGCCCCAACGCGACCGCGCGATAATCAGGTGCTTTGATTAGGTATACCAATCGGGTATACTTATTGTGGAAGAAAGGAGAACGGCATTGGTCAGAGTACACGGGAACGCCCTCAAGCACGGGCTTACCAGCGATGAGGTCGCGTATGCGTGGGAGAACCCGATTCGGTGCCGCCAGCGAAACGGCACGGATGACCCGCCGCTCTGGATTTCGGTCGGCTCGCTTCCCGACGGGAGGTTTGCCGAGCTGATTGGATTCATGGATATCGACGGCGTTTGGTGCGTGTTCCACGCGATGGTGCCGCCGACGAAGAAATTCAAGCGTGAGCTGGGATGGAGGTAGACATGAACGGAATCGTTGCCGAGAACGGCAAGGTCGTTACCGATGAGATGATTGCCGATTGGGAAAGCGCTCTCGAACGCGACGAGTGGCCAAGCGGATGGGTGAATGTGGGCGAAATCGTCGAGGGGAAACTCCCGAAAGCAGCGCCCGAGACGGTAACGCTGTCCCTCAAGGTTCCCGCCGCCATGAAACGGGCACTTGAGAAGGAAGCGAAGGCCGAGGGCAAGTCGACGGGTGCGTATGCCCGCGGAATCCTCGCCGATGGTCTCATGGCCATAGCGTAAAAAGGCAAAAAGATAGTCCATGGTTGTGGACTCTACCAGCGGTTTGTTTCGGCAAAAAAGAAACCCGCCCGCCGTTAAGACGGGCGGGTGGGCTTACAATGGTGGCTGGTTGAAGGGATTAGGCCCCCCTCCGAACCACTAAGACAACGAGGTAGCAACTCGTCATCAGACCACCTGTAATTATACGTGCAGGATTGGAAGATTCCGAGACGTTACCTCCCAAAACGGGAGGTTTTTTCATGGGAATGAATGAAAACGAGGGCGGTTCTGCATACCCGCCGAACCCGGATGTGAAATCCGGCTCTTGTCTAATAGCCGGATTTCATGCACTTACTGACATTCGCCCATCTTACTGGAATGCATACAAGGCCGAATCTGGGGCAACGTTCTCAATCGATATGGTTCGCCTGAAGCTGTCGTTCATCAACGGCAAGGGCGAGTGGTTGAGCACGCACGCCCAGACCTTCGACTGCGACAGCATGAGCGCGTGGACGAGCAAGATTCGACCCGGCGGCTGGTACGAGCTTTGGAGCTTCGACCTCGGAGACAGCTCGGTCGCGCTCGGCATCGGCTTCATGGAGCCGAGCTGCAAGGTGAACATGAATCGCGGGTTCATCGAGTTCAACCCGAACAAGGTCGCAGGGGACAAGCGGTTCTGGCGGCTGCTGGAAAAGCTCGCGCCGTGCATCTCGCACGCCCGCTTGAAGAGGTTCGACCTCGCCTATGATTTGCCGACGAGCCGTCTGGACTGCCGCCTTAGCAAGGACAGGCGGATGTACAAGTCGGTCATAAGCAACGGAATCACGGAATACCTCGGGGTCAAGAACACCCCCGGATACGTGAAGGTCTACGACAAGGCGGCCGAGATGAATCTGTCGGGCGTGCTGACGCGCATCGAGCTGACGTGTGACGGGGAGTGGGACGCTGGGCAGGTTGTCGCGCACTGGCCGCAGGTTCACGCATGGCACAGCGATGAGAACACGCGCGACTGGGTGCGCGTGGTGGGAATCATGCTCGCCGAGAAGGCCGAGCGCGGCGAGGAGGTCGAGACGCTCATCAACATGCTTGGGCGCGGAAGTAGGCCGAAGGTGCGCGAGTTCTTGCGTGCGCCGATGGTCGAGCTGCCGCCCGACTGCGCCGCCGCGGCCGTGGCCGAAGCGCGAAGCTGGTGCGCCCGGTTCGAGTAGGCGGGTCAATGTAGCAATGCGTGACTACGGGGCGGCGTGGTCTGCGCTCGCGCAGATCTAAGCC
>CALHJX010000336.1:0-4039 GCA_938033385.1 uncultured Collinsella sp.
GCTGCAGCCGGCCTTGATGGTAGCGTCGACAATCCACTGGACCATGGGCTTGCCCAGGATCTTGTGCGAAACCTTGCAGTGGTTCGACTTCATGCGGGTGCCCTCGCCGGCGGCGAGGATAATTGCGGTTGCGTCCATGTGATCTCCTGTTACGTTATAGAGACGTGTGTTTGGAAACGATACACGGCGCAATATGATACCGCAGGCATATGATGAGCGCGTAGCGATTGGTGTGCGACGGCCGATGTCGCTGCCGCCGGCGTGGTGTTTGCACTGCTTGCGGGCGGTGCCGGCAGTGCTTCGGCGTCGGTGATTTGGCGGGAGGGCGGGGATGCCTGTGGACAACATGCGAGAGGGCTCGGGCGCCGAGCCCGTTGCGGCATTCTCGATGTCGCATCCGGCTGTGCCGGCACTCTATATAGTGCTGACGCTAGGGCTCACCATGTTCTCGATGCAGCCGGTGCTGATTGCACTGTCGCTCGCAGGCGGGTTGGCGTATGGATTTGCGACGCGTGGGGCTGCCCGCACGCTGGGTGCACTTCGCTGGCAGCTGCCGGTGATTTTGATTATCGCGCTGGTCAACCCGCTGTTTAGTGCATCGGGCTCGACCGAGCTTTTCCATATTGGCATGCGCGTGGTGTATTTGGAGAGCATGATGTACGGCCTGTGCATGGGCGGGCTGTTTGTGGCGAGCGTGCTGTGGTTTGAGGCTGCGGCGTCGATGCTCGAATACGACAAGGTACTCGCACTGTTGGGCAACGCCGCGCCGGTGATCGCGTTCATGATCTCGATGTTCATGCGGCTTATCCCACAGTTTTTGCGCCGCGGCCGCACGGTGCTGGCGGTGCAGGACGCGATTGATGTGCCGGGGCGTGCGCCCACCGATCCCGTGCGTTCGCGTCTGCGGGCATCGAGCGTGTTGATGGGCTGGGGCATGGAAGATTCGCTTGAGCGCGCGGACGCTATGCGCTCCCGTGGGTGGGGTGCCGTGACGCGCCGCACGACGTACGCGCGGTATCGGCTGAGGCGCGGCGATGTTGCCGCGCTGGTGGGGCTTGCGCTGTTTGGTGCCGCCGCGGTGGCAGTGGCATGGACCGCGACAACGCAGTATTCGTTTTACCCGCAGCTTTCGGTGCCGGCGCCGTGGCTGGGCTATGCCGTGTACGCTGCCTGGATGGTGCTGCCCTGTGTGTTGCATGCGACCGATGAGAAGAGGTTTGGCTGATGGCTCGGTTGGATAGGGGCCCGGTGTCGGGCGCGGTGTGCGGCCCGGATATGCCGGCGATTGAGGTGCGGAGCCTGAGCTTTGCCTACCCCGGGGCCGATGCTGCGGTGCTCGAGGGGCTCGACTGGTCTGTTCCCCAAGGTGCATTTGCGCTGCTTGTTGGCGGTACCGGATCGGGTAAGTCTACGCTGCTCTCGCTGCTCAAGCCCGAGATTGCTCCGGCGGGCGAGCGCGCTGGTGATACGCGCGTGCTGGGCGAGATCGTTGCCGACATGGACGTGCGCGCGTCTGCGGAGCGCGTGGGCTACGTGTTCCAGGATCCCGAGAACCAGATTGTGTGCGAGACCGTGTGGCACGAGATGGCGTTTGGCCTGGAAAACTTAGGCATGTCGCGCGACGAGATGCGCCGCCGTGTTGCCGAGACCAGCTATTTCTTTGGTCTGGAGGACTGGCTTCATCGCGATACCGATACGCTTTCGGGTGGCCGCAAGCAGCTGCTGTCGCTTGCCGCCGTCCTGGCGCTGCGTCCGCGCGTGCTGTTACTCGACGAGCCCACGTCTCAGCTCGATCCCGTTGCCGAGAAGAATTTTCTGCACGCGCTGTTTCGCGTGAACCGTGAGCTGGGCTGCACGGTTGTTGTGGCTACGCATCAACCGCGGCCGATGCTCGAGTATGCGACGTGTGCGTACCGGATTGAGGGCGGTCGCGTGCGCGAAGTGGCGGATATGGCTTCTTTGGGACGCCGAGAGCCGCTGTTTTCCGATGACATGTTGGGGTGGGGTGCCATCCGATGTGCAAAAAACGGAGTATTCAGCAGGCGTGAGGACAATTTGGGCTCTCTGGAGCCGCCCGGGGACGTATCGAGCGCGAAAAAAAGTTCGGAATTGGACAAAACGTCCGAATTTGCGGCGCAAACGTCGCTCGAGAACGGCTCGGAAGCCTTCCCGCGCACGGATGGAAGCAGAATACTCCAAAAAATGCACGGTGGGTCGGCTACCACCCTGTCGGAAGGCTGGTTTCGCTACGATCGCGTGGGCGGTTGGGTGCTGCGCGGGCTCGATGTGACGTTTTCGGCCGGCGCGGTGCATGCGGTCGTGGGCGGAAACGGCTGCGGCAAGTCGACGATGCTCTCGGTGCTGGCCAAGACGGCTAAGCTGCAGCGTGGCCGCATGGTGCGTGGGACGGCTTCGGCGGCGCTGTTGCCACAGAACCCCAAGGCATTGCTGGTCGCCGAAACGGTGCGCGACGAGCTGATGGAATGGGCTTCGACCTGCGGATACGACGAGGCCGCAGCACAGGAGCAGACAGCGCGCCTGGGCCTGGTGGGCTTGGAGGCGCGTCACCCGTACGATCTTTCGGGCGGTCAGCGCCAGCTGCTTGCGTTGGCAAAGCTGCTGCTGATCGGCCCCGAGCTGCTGCTGCTTGATGAGCCCACCAAGGGCCTTGACCTGGCAAGTCGCTGTATTATCGCCCGAGCCCTGCGCGAGCATGCGCAGGCTGGCGGCACCGTTGTCATTGCCACGCACGACCTAGACTTTGCCGAGCAGGTGTCCGACGACGTCGCCATGATGTTCGACGGCGAGATCGCCTGCATGGAGCCTCCGGCAGATTTCTTTGCCGACAACGTGTTCTACAGGGCGTGATGGAATGGCGGATTATCGCGGCTTGCGTCTCCTTGCAAAACTGGAGATTCCGCTGTTGTTGGCGGTGCCGGTGGTAATGGCCGCAGCATTGCTGGCGGGCATTGAACAGGCGGCGCTTGCCATGCTGGTTGTAGTGGCGCTCGTGCTCGCACTGTTCTTTGCGGGCTATGAGGCATCGCGTCCAGGCCTGCGCCAGATCATGCCCACGCTGGTGCTGGCGGCGCTGGCCGCGGCGGGGCGCATCCTGTTTGGGCCCATTCCCGATTTTAAGCCCGTGAGTGCTATCGCCATTATCACGGGTGCGACACTTGGCCGTCGCAATGGTTTTATGGTCGGCGCGTTGGCAGCGCTGACCAGTAATTTCTTTTTTGGACAGGGCATGTGGACGCCGTGGCAAATGTATGCCTGGGGTCTGGTGGGCTATATCGGTGGCGCACTGGCGCATGCGGGCGCGTTTGACCGCGCCGATGGAACCGTGCGAATGCCGGCGCTGTTGGCGTATGGCTTTGCCTCGGGCCTGCTGTATGGCGTCGTGATCAACGCGTATGACATCATCGGTTTTGTGCAGCCGCTCACGTGGGCGGGCGCCGTGGCGCGTCTTGCTACCGCCGTACCGTTCGATATCACGCATGGCCTCGCGACCTGCGTGTTTTTGGCCGCTCTGTACAAGCCCTGGTGTCGCCGCATCAACCGCGTCGTCGTGAAGTACGGGCTGTAGTGGCGGTTGCGCCGGGGCGAGAATCAATACTGACTTGGTGTCATATCAAAACTATGCCGGGTTACGGGGCTGGATTGACACAGACCGACCATACCGGCATTTTCCGTAATAGGGCAAGCCGTTTACCTGCGGCTTTATTTTGCTCGAATTGCGTGTGGTTGGGGATCTGCGATTCAGCCCCGTAAACCGGCATAGTTTTGGAATGGCCGGCTGATATGACAGGCGTCGTGGCCCTCAGAGAGCCAAAATGATCCGTTTTCTTCCGTCCCCAGATGTCCCCAGGGAATCAGTTGACGGCGCTTACCACGAAACTGGCCCATCTACTACGTTTAGCCCGACACCCCCAAGCACAACCGCGTCTTATGAAAAAACCGCAGGCTTTCTACCTGCGGTTTTATTTCAAGACTTTAGTCTGCTGGCCGCGCAGCGGCCAGCTTTAAACCACCCGCTACG
>CALHJX010000337.1:0-14508 GCA_938033385.1 uncultured Collinsella sp.
CCGCCGCGAAGGCAACGGGATCCTCGGGGAGAATGCCCTCGACCAGCAGGGCCTGGTCATAGAGCAGACCGGAGTACTGCTTGATCTTGTCGGCGTCGCCTGCCTTCTGGGCAGCGACAAGCTTGTCAAAGACCGGGTGCTTGGCGTTGAGCTCGAGCACGCGTTGGCTCTTGGGCATGCCGTCGGGCGCGCCCTCGGGTCCTTTCTGGAGCACCTTCTCCATCTCGAGCGAAAGTGGGCCCTCGGTGGTGATGCAAGCGGGGGCATCGGTCAGGCGCGCGGAGACGGCAACTTTCTCGACCTTGTCACCGAGCGCCTCCTTCATAGCGCTGAAGAGGTCCTCGTTTTCCTTGGTGGCGTCCTCGGCCTCCTTCTTCTCGTCCTCGGTCGCCAGATCCAGATCGCCAGTCGCAACGTTCTTGAGCTCCAGATGACGATCCTCGACCTCGGGCTCGGCACCATCGGCCACGGCCTTTTCGGCAGCCTCGCGGGCTGCATCGTCCTCGTAGATCTTAGGCATATCGGCAGCAACGTACTCACGCATGGCCTGGAACGTGAACTCATCCACGTCCTGCGTCAGAAGCAGCACATCATAACCGCGGTCGAGCACGCCCTTTACCACGGGCATCTTGGCCAAGCGCTCGCGCGAATCGCCGGCGGCGTAGTAGATGGCCTTCTGATCCTCGGGCATGCCCTTGGCATACTCGGCCAGGGTAATCATCTTCTGTTCCTTGGCAGACCAGAACAGCAACAGGTCGGCGAGCTCATCGGCCTTCATGCCATAGCTCGAGTAGATGCCGTACTTAAGGCCGCGGCCAAAGTTCTCAAAGAACTTCTCGTAGGCCTCGCGGTCGTTGTCACGCATATCCTCAAGGTCTGCGGTGATCTTCTTTTCCACACGCTTGGCGATGGCCTTGAGCTGACGGTTCTGCTGCAGCGTCTCACGCGAGATGTTGAGCGACACGTCGGCGGAATCCACGACGCCGCGGACAAAGTTGTAGTAGTCGGGCAGCAGGTCGTCGCACTTCTCCATGATCAGGACATTGGAGCTGTAGAGCGCCAGACCCTTCTCGTAATCCTTGCTGTACAGATCGAACGGCGCGCGGCCCGGCACAAACAGCAGGGCGTCATACTCGAGCGTGCCCTCGGCATGGAAGCTGATGATGCGCGCAGGATCGTCAAAGTCATGGAACGTGGACTTGTAGAACTCGTCGTAGTCCTTCTGCTCGACATCGGAGCTGCGCTTTTTCCAGATCGGCGTCATGGAGTTGACGGTCTCGAGCTCCTGGTAGTCCTCGTACTCGGGCGTGTAGTCATCGCCAGCATCCTCGGGCTTGGGCTTCTGGCGGCTCTTGGACACCATCATCTGAATCGGGTAACGCACATAGTTACTGTACTGCTGAATTAGGCTCTTGAGGCCCCACTCGGTCAGGAAGCGATCGTAGGTCTCAGCCTCGCCGTCGGCATCGAGCTTCTCGTTCTCGCGCAGCGTCAGGATGACATCGGTACCGTGCTCGGCACGCTCGCCGTCCTCGATGGTGTAGCCCTCAAGACCGTCGGATTCCCACACATGGGCGACATCCTCGCCGTAGGCGCGGCTGACGACCTTCACATGGCTGGCGACCATAAAAGCCGAGTAGAAGCCCACGCCAAACTGGCCGATGATGTCGACATCCGAACCCTGCTGCTCGGCGTTCTCGGTCTTAAACTCCTCGGAGCCGGAATGGGCGATGGTGCCCAGATTGCGCTCGAGCTCCTCGGCGGTCATGCCAATGCCGTTATCCGAGATGGTAATGGTGCGGGCGTCTTTATCAAAGGAAACGCGAATAGCCAGGTCGCCCTGGTCGATCTTGACGCTCGGATCCTGCAGGCTCTTAAAGTTGAGCTTGTCGACGGCGTCGCTCGCGTTAGAGATAAGCTCGCGCAGGAAGATTTCCTTATTGGTGTAGATGGAGTTGATCATGAGGTCGAGCAGTTTTTTGCTCTCGGTCTTAAATTGACGCATGTGCAGTCCTTTCGCGCTACCCCCGTCCGCAAAAACGGCCCGGTCGCCCGAGCCGCATCGCAGACCTGCTATGTTCAGACTTAGATTTTATAACCCATTAGCGCGCATATATACATACGGAATCGAAAAACTGTATGTCTAAGCGCTCCGATGCGCCAATTGCCAAGGAGCGTCCCCAACTGCCGGCAGAAAAGGAACGTCCATATCTGCCATCTACGCGCTTGGCCATCCAGACATGGGGTTGGCCCTCGTCTTCGTAATCTACCGGGGCAATTTGCGTGTAGCCCGCCTTTGCATAGAGCGGAAGCACGTATTCCTGCGCATGCAGCTTAATAAGCTTAGCGCCGGCATCGCACGCAGTAGCTTCGCTGGCTTCGACAATCTTGCTTGCCAGACCGCGACGACGCATAGCCGGCAGCACGGCGACGCGCCCCATAATGTAGGTCTCCCCCGCCGCAACGCCTTCGTCCATGTCGCATGCCGGCAACACCGGGGCCTCTGCGTCAGCCACGCGCTCAAGCTCTTCGGGAAACACGCGCGAGCAACCGGCAAGCTCGCCGTCTACATAGAGCGTCACATGAATGCAGTTCTGATCCTCGTCGATAGCGTCGAACTCATTCTCGTAGCCCTGCTCGTCCATAAAAACGACGCGGCGCACCAACGCCGCGTCATCAAAGCATCCCGTCTTAAGTTGGATATCCATGGCTGCCCTTTCATTCAATGCGAACGTTAGGGACAGATATTAGCGAAAATGAGCTCCGCGCACGCTAAACTTCGCGCGAGCCTTCGCCAGGCAGTCGTAATGACCCACGTTATGGGCATCGCTCGCGATGAAGCTGTACAGGTTCTGATCGAACAGGCGCTGTGCCGGCTTTTTCTCGCGACCAAAGCGACCGCCGGCAATAAAGTCCGCCGAAGCCTGCAGCTTGCAGCCCATATCGACCAGGCGCTCCGCCACGCTTACATCCTTTTGAACCGCACGATAGCGCTCAGGATGAGCGATAATCACCTGGTAACCACGGCACTGCAAATCGTAAATCGTGTTCTCGTACTCTCTAAACGCATACGCATCGGCATGCGTCGAAAGCTCGAGCAGAAACTCGTTGGTTCCATCGAAATGCAAGTGCTCCGCAGCATCGATACCAAGCTCAACAAGCTTTCGATGGTTGACCTCGAAGCCCATCTGGAGCGGAAAACCGTCAGCGTTATCACGCAGCAGCTCAAAGGCATCCCACATCTTGTCGTAATCAAAATAGGGATCACGGCAGTGAGGAGTGCAAACGATTCTGGTTACACCGGCCCGCTTGGCAGCCTCGAGCATCGCCAAGCTCTCATCGAGATCGGCGGCGCCGTCGTCTACACCCGGCAAGATATGGCAATGAATGTCACGCATAGGTCAGCCTTAATCAACTAAACGTTTGCTCGGTTGGTGAAGATGCCCTTTTTGGAAGTCCCCTGATCGTCGGAGCCCTTCTTCACCTTCTTACCGTCCTTGGTGTAGTAGGAGTAGTAGTACTCGCTGGTCTCGGTCTCGCAGTAGTTCATAACGGTACCGATGAGCTTGACCTTCTCGGACTTCTTAAGCTGACCGATGGCGTTGAGCGCCTCCTCGCGCTGGGTGAAATCCTCACGCACGACAAAAAGCGCACCGTCGGTCAGACTTGCGATCTCGGCAGCATCGATGAAAGTGCCGACCGGGGGAGCATCAAAGATGACGTACTGGAACTTGGCGGACAGTGCCTTTACCAGCTTGGCAAAGCGGTGAGAGACGATGATGTCGGCAGGATTGGGAATATGCGGCTCGGCATCGAGGAAGTAGAAGTTCTTCTGACCCGTCTCGACAATTGCCTGGTCAATGGAGATCTGCTCGGAAAGAACCGCATAGAGTCCGCCGCGCGAACGAACGCCGAGCATATCGGAAAGGGACCTGCGGCGCATATCGGCCTCGACCAAGAGCACGGACTTGCCGCTCGTGGCGATTGCCTGAGCAAGGTTAATGGAAACCGTAGACTTGCCCTCGTTGGGAATCGAGGACGTGACGGTGATGGTGCGAATGGGGTCGTCCACACTCGCAAAGCGGATGTTGGCCAGAAGGGTCTTGGCGGCATTCTGTACAACGAGCTTATCGGTGTTCTTTGCCTTAGCCATGCCTATTTACCACCTTTCATAGCCGGAATTCGGCCAACAACGGGAATACCCAGGAGCTCTTCTGCCTCTTCTGCACCGCGGATGCGGGTGTTGAGCATGTCTGCCAAAACGACATAGGCAACTGCGATAAAGATGCCCGCGAGGAACGCGACAGCAACGTACAGCATACGCTTGGGACCGCTGGGGGCTTCGGGGGTCTTAGCCTCGTCGATAACGTTGATGCTCTGGGCAGCGCCGACGTTCTGAGCGACCGTACTCACCGAGCTGGCCATGGCCTTTGCGACCTTAGCCGTCTCCTTGGCATCGGTGCCGGTAACCGAAAGCGTAATGACACGCGTGGTGGTCTCGGAGGAAACAGACACCTTGTAGTCATCCAGATCGGTGAGGCCCAGTTCCTTGGCGGCGCCGCTCTTAACGCTATCGCTATCCAGCAGCGTGGCGATATCGTTGGAAAGCATCTGACTCGCCGAGAGATCGTTGTAGCTCATCTGACCGCTATCGTCGGTCTTGGCGAGAATGTACATGCTCGTCGTCGCGGTATAGGTGTTGTCCATCGCAACGAAGGACACGATGCCCATGGCGATCGCGCAGACCACCGGAAGGGTGATGACCAGCTGAAGGTGCTTCTTCAGCAGCTGGAACAGTTCGAGAAGGGTCATGCAGCTTGCCTTTCATTTCCCCAGTTCGGATTGACAAAACTGTCCGTATGTTATCGCATCTTTTTACCGAGGCCAAACTCTATACATAAGAAACAGGCTCTCCTGTAAAAATGTCGGAAGCAATCGTAAAATTGCACAACAACGCCGCACCCGAAAGTCAAATGCGGCGTCTGCATCAATATCTATGTTGTATCGCTATGCGAATGGCTCGTCCTGCTGTATGGGAAACGTCACCGTAATGGTGGTTCCCACGCCCAACGCGCTCGACAAATCGAGCGTGGCGTGATGATACAGGGCCGCATGCTTGACAATGGCAAGCCCCAGGCCGGTTCCGCCGCGTGCCTTGGACCTACTCTTGTCCACGCGATAGAACCGCTCAAATACCTTGCCCTGTTCTTCAGGCGCGATACCGATTCCCGTGTCGGCGACCGCGAGGAACGGATGGCCTTCGTCGTTGGTGCCGCACTGCAGCGTAACCGTACCGCCGGGCCGATTGTAGCGGATGGCGTTGCTTGCCAGATTATAGATGAGCTCGTCGATCAAGCGCGACACGCCTTCGATGACCACAGGCTTGGTCTCATGACTGATCGTCACATTCGCCTGACGGGCGACCTGTTCAAGACGCTGCTCAACCGCGTAGATGGCACGCGAGAGCTCAATAGGCTCCGTGGACCCAATGGGCACCGCCTCGCCCTCAGTTGCACGCTCGGCCTCGTCCAAGTTAGACAGCGTAAGGATGTCGTTGACGAGCGCCGCCAAGCGGCCTGCCTCACGATAGATGCGACCGCCAAAGTTGCGCAGGTCGTCCCCGCCCTCGACCATGCCGTTTGCGATGAGCTCGGCATAGCCCGAAATCGCCGTAAGCGGCGTCTTGAGCTCATGGGTGATATTCGCCGTGAACTCGCGGCGCATACGGTCGTTGTCCGCCAGCACCGCCATTTGGCGCTTGAGTTCCTGGCGCTGCGACTCGATACGCTCAAGCATGGGGACCATCTCGGCATAGGCGTGCTCATAGCTACGGCGTGGGTGGTCCAAATCCACCTCTTGCAACGGCGCGATGATGGCACGGGACTCGCGGCGCGCCATAAAAAACGAGAGTACCGCACCCGCTGCTGCGATAAGCAGCATCGGCGCCACCATCGACAGCAAAATCGCCGCAACGCCAGGCTGGGCCTGCGCCAAGCGGACAACCTGGCCGTTATCAAGGGCGACGGCGCGATACAGCATAATCTCGTCGAGCGTAGAGCTTGCGCGCTCCGCGGAACCCAAACCACTCTCAAAGGCCTCGATGACCTCGGGGCGATCGCCATGGTTGGGCAGTGTGGAAGGCGACGCCTCGTTGTCGTAGGCAACCGATCCATCCTTGTTAATCAGCGTGATGCGCAAGTCCTCGCGATCGAGGCTACGCAAGAACGGGATGGGCTCCTGCTGCTCATCGAGGGCGGCAGCAATGAGCTCGGTTTCCTGCGCCAGGTTGGCACTCGTGGCATCCGCCAAGGTGTTTTGCACAAAGAACGCACCCAGCACCGTAAACGCCACGATAACCGCCATGGCGCAGACAAAGATCGTCACAAAAACGCGGTGCGACAGCGTATGTTTTCCCTGGGGGACGAAGACCACGGGTTACTCCTCCGATGCGGTGGCCGCGGTGTCGTCACCTTCGGCACCATCACCGGCAGAAGGCTCGGCCAAGCGGTAGCCCACGCCGCGCACGGTCTCGATGGCGCCGGCATGCTCGCCCAGTTTTTGGCGAAGCGTCTGCACGTGCACGTCAACGGTGCGCGAACCGCCGTCGAAGTCCCAGCCCCACACGCTCTGCAGCAACGACTCGCGGGTAAAGACCACGCCGGGCTTGCGCATGAGGTACTCGAGCAGGTCGAACTCGCGCAGGGTGAGTTTAAGCGGCTCGCCGGCAACGGTCACCTCGCGATGGCTGGGCGAGAGCACGATGTCGCCCACGCTGAGCACATCGCTCGCCTGCTTGACCATGCCGCCGCGACGCAGCAGTGCGCGGCAGCGGCTCGCAAGCTCCATGAGCGAAAACGGCTTAGTCAGGTAATCGTCGGCACCGCCATCGAGCGCCATCACCTTGTCGAGCTCGGTATCCTTGGCGGTAAGCATCATGATGGGCACCGTCGCCGTCAGGCGGTCGGCACGCAGGCGACGCATAATCGCCAAGCCATCGGTATCGGGCAGCATGATGTCGAGCAGGACGGCATCGGGTACCCGTCGCGCCACGGCAGCCTTAAACTCACCGTCGCACGAAAAGCCCTCGGCCTCGATTCCCTGCTTGCGCAACGCATAGACCGTCAAATCCCTGATGTTGTCATCGTCCTCGACGTAATAGATCATGTTGAACCCCTTTGCGGCCGGCATGACCGCATCTTAACCCTAAAGGTACCTTTACTAGATGGTATCAGCCAAAACGGCCCGTCAAATAATCCGCCGTGCGCGGATCGGTCGGATTCTTGAAGAGTTGCGCGGTGGGCGCGTGCTCCACCAGCTCACCCAGCAAAAAGAATGCGACCGAATCGGAGATACGCGCCGCCTGCTGCATATTGTGCGTAACGACCACGAGCGTGCAGGTCTCCTTGAGCTCGCAGGCAAGCTGCTCCACCACCAGCGTCGAAACGGGGTCGAGTGCTGAGGTCGGCTCGTCCATCAGCAGAATGTCGGGCTGCACGGCAAGTGCGCGGGCGATGCACAGACGCTGCTGCTGGCCGCCCGAAAGACCCAGACCCGACTCTTTGAGCTTGTCCTTGACCTCATCCCATAGCGCAGCGCGACGAAGGGAGTCCTCGACCAGCTCATCCAGCGCAGCGCGATCGCGCACACCCATACCGCGCGGACCATACGCGACGTTGTCGTAAATGCTCATGGGAAACGGGTTGGGGCGCTGGAACACCATGCCCACGCGCTGGCGAAGGCGGCAGATGTCGTAGTCGCCCAGGATATCTTGACCATCGAGCGCAATCTTGCCCTCGATTCGGCAGTCCTTGATGCCGTCGTTCATGCGGTTAAAGCAGCGCAGCAACGTGGACTTTCCGCAGCCCGAAGGCCCGATGAACGAGGTAATCTGCTTGTCGCGAATCTTGATATTCACGTCCTTGAGCGCATGGTGGTCGCCATAGAACAGGTCGAGGCCCTCAACATCGATGCGCGTCGGCGAGGCGGCAAGATCCTCTGCCGTGGGGCGAGTCGCATCCCCAACCTCGCGCTCGTGCGCGGCCTCGGCCTGCGCTTCCATGAGTTCTTCAAGCTCCGTGGGCTCCACAGCCGCAGCAGCCGTCATACCGCATACCTCCACATCGATATCAATTCAGCAGTATCGATAGTAGAAATCGCGGCTCATATGCACGTGAGCGCATTGTCAAGTGTTTGTAAGGGCACGCTGGCTATGCGGCGGGCAGCTCGATGGTGAATATCGTGTGTTCGGGCGTCGATTCACATGCAACGGTACCGCCGTGTGCCGCGATGATCTCCTTGGCAATAGCAAGGCCCAGACCGGCACCACCGCGATTGGTCGCACGCGCCGCATCTAGGCGATAGAACTTCTCAAAGATCACCTTGAGCTTAGCAGCAGGGATAGGATCGCCCTGATTGATAAAGCGCACGCGCACGCCGTCATCGTCTTGGCGCCTAGCCTCAATCGTGATAGTGGAGCCCTCGTAGCTATAGGCGACGGCGTTTTTCATGATGTTGTTAAACACGCGGGCCATCTTGTCGCCATCCACGAGCACCGTCAGGTCCTCGCGAATATCAACTTGGGCTTCCTTATGCTGCTCGTTGAGGATGGGATAGAACTCGTCAGCCACCTGAGCCAGCAGCAACCCCAGATCAACATAGCCGCGCGTGAGCACGATATCGTGGAAGTCAAAGCGCGTGATATCGAAGAACTCTTCGATGAGCGCATCAAGCCGGTGCGCCTTGTCGAGCGCCACGCCCGTAAAGTGCGTACGTTGCTCAACCGGCAGCTCGGGAGCCTCTTGCAGCAGCGAAAGATAGCCCACCACGCTGGCAAGCGGGGTGCGCAGGTCATGTGCCAAGTACGTGACCAGATCGTCCTTGCGATGCGACTCGTCACGCAGAGCTTGCTGCACCTTGCGCTCACGGTCACGCACGCGGTTAAGGGTGCCCTCGACCTCCAAGAAGTCGCCGTCGATGTTGTCCCAGGTGTCGGGGTGATCGATCAGGCGATCTTGAATACGAGCGGCCAGCATACAATCGGCATGCTGCTCGCCCTGTTCGTAGCCCTGGTAGTACAGGGCGCGGCCGCAAAAGAACAGCACGCACGCGGCAAGCGCCAGCACAAAGCCAAGCATGTTGAATACAAAGCCGGCATCGAACAGCACCGGCCCTTCGATGCCGCCGAGCGCCATGGCGCCAATCGCCAACATCATGGCCCACGCGGCGCCGCCAATCACCACGCAGCGGCGAACGATTTCGAATCGATCGATCAGCAAAAAGCCGATAAGCAGCACCGCCAAGATTCCAGCGATGTTATCAATGCCAATCAGCAGCAGGGTCAACAAAAAGAGCAGCACCGTTGCAAGCGCGCGATTGTCGACGACCGACCTCACGTATTCAAAGAGTCGATCGGGCACCTCGAACGCTTGTCTATCGTCTTTTGTCATATCAAGATCCTCACAAGCGAAAAGCGTTATTCGATTATGTAGCCGACGCCCCAGACGTTTTTGATAAAGCGCGGCTTTTGTGCGTCGTCGCCAATCTTTTCGCGCAAGTGGCGAATGTGCACCATCACCGTATTGTTGGAGCCGGGCATAAAATCCTCGTTCCACACCGCACGGAACAGGTCCTCCACGGCCACCACGCTGCCGCGATGCTCGACCAGATACAGCAAGATTGAATACTCGGTGGGTGTGAGGCGTACCGGTGCACCGTCCACCGTCACGGAACGAGCGTCGCGGTTGATCTCCAAGCCGTCGAGCTGAATGGTCGGCGACTCGGCCGCCTGTGCACGGCTACCGTAGCTGGTGTAGCGGCGAAGCTGAGCGTGCACGCGCGCGATGAGCTCCAGCGGACGGAACGGCTTAACCACGTAATCGTCCGCGCCAAGCGAAAGGCCCTCGATCTTGTCTTGCTGGGCATCGCGCGCCGTCAGCATGATCACAGGATAGGTATGGCTGGAACGGATCGTACGCAGCAGCTCAAATCCATCGATATCGGGCAGCATGACATCCAGCAGCGCCAAATCGAACTCCTGCTCCAAGATTGCCTTGGCAGCATCGGCCCCGCTATAGGCAATCTGGACATCAAAGCCCTCTTTTGTAAGGTAGATACCAACCAAGTCGGCGATGGCCTTCTCGTCATCAACTACCAGTATGCGCTCGTTCATGCGTGCTCCTCTCGCACTCCATTATGCCCGAGGCGACGCACGCCACACACAACAAGCGTGGGTGATTAAGTCGGCCTTAAGCACCCTTGTGCCCGTTCGGGAGCGGATGTGGGCCACGCACGCACGCGATGATCGCCGACGCCGGCAAACGATATACTCTTGTTCCAGAAGAGACCATCCCGTCGAAAGCGAAATCCGTGAAGTCCCTCACCTCTTTTGCAAAGCGCTCAGCCCAGCTTGCCGCCGGCTTTGTCTGCGCTATCGCCCTTGCCGCTGGCGTGCCCACCGTCGCCGGCGCCCAAGTGCTTACGACCGACAATGTTTGCGGCAAAACCGCCGATGCGCGCGGCATCACGGCCGAAAACCTGCCCGATATCGATGCGACCAATGCCCTCGTCATGGGCAAAGACGGCACCGTCTACTATGGGCGCGGCGCCGATGAGCAGGTCAAAATCGCCTCGATCACCAAGGTCATGACCGCAATCCTAACCGTCGAGAATTGCAAAATGGACGAGAGGGTCACGGTGAGCAACGCCGCAGCCACCGTGGGTAATTCGACCGCCGGCTTGCTCGAAGGCGACGAGCTTACCGTTGAGCAGGCACTGCGTGGCCTGATGATTCCCTCGGGCAACGACGCCGCCATCGTGCTCGCCGAATATGTGGGCAAGAAGATCGACCCTAAGACCAAAGACGCCGAGGCCACATTTGTGAAGGCCATGAACGAGCGCGCTAAGAAGCTCGGCTGCACCGGCACGGTCTTTGAGAACCCACACGGTCTGGACTTTGATGAGTGGGCTGGCGATATGCACTCAACCGCACACGACGTAGCGCTGATGATGCAGGAGGCCATGAAAAACGACACGATCCGCGAGGTCGTAGCGAGCGAGGATTCCTGGATCGAGGTCACGGGCGCCGACGGCGCCGACCATTCGCATTCCATGGACACGCATAACTATTTGCTGGGCCAAGATGGCAACATCGGCGGCAAGACCGGCACCACCGACGACGCGGGCTATTGCTTTACGAGCGCCTACAACCGCGACGGCGACGAGATCTACACCGTCGTTTTGAACTCCACCACCACCGACCAGCGCTTTACCGATACCGCAACCCTTGCCAATTGGTACTACGGCCACAAGGTCACGGTCGCGATCGCCAACACGCAGGAAAAGACCGCCAACGGCAACCCGCTCATGGCACGCATTAGCCAGACAGATTGGACGGACAAGACGATCGACGCCACGCTCGCCGACCCCACGGCGCAAGCGACCGTGTTTTCCCTTGCTGGCGAGGTGACCGAAAAGGTTAGCTACGACGATCTTTCGGGCACGGTGCATGTGGGCGACAAGGTGGGCAGCGTTACGCTCAAGCAGGACGGCACCAAGATCGCCGTCATGGACCTAGTTGCCGACGAGGAAGGTGCAGGGCCGAATCCCATTGAATGGCTGCTCGTGAAGCTCGATCGCTTGGGCCGCCGCATCGACAACCGCCCGCTCACAGCCGAGAGCGAGACCGTAGCCAAGGCGCCCGAGATGTAGGGCGCAAGAATAATAAGCTCACTGAAAGGAGGCGTCCGAAAGGATGCCTCTTTTTTTGAGGGTTCGAATCCCCAGCCGCCATTCTTGATAATAAAAAAGGGCCCCAAATGGGACCCTTCTTCAAATTCGTACTGGCGGAGAGCTGGGGATTCGAACCCCAGATGCCCTTTTGGGGCATACTCGCTTAGCAGGCGAGCACCTTCGGCCTCTCGGTCAGCTCTCCGTAACAGCCGTTCTATAGTAACCAAACAGCCAAGGATGGGCAAGAGGAAATTTTCTAATTGCCTGGCATCCTTTCCTCCTTGGAGGCTTCGCCTACCCCAGCGAGCGGTTGAGGGAGCCGAGCTCGTCGTTGCCCATGGTGCGCCACATTTGGAAGATGCAACCGCGTGCCAGGAAAAAGAAGCCGTTGTCGACCAGTTGCACAGCGGCATCTGCCAGCTGATTCGTCACGGCGGACACTGGCGGCAGCTCGAGTCCAGCCTTGCGGATGGTCTCGACCGCCTCCTCGAACGTCGGAGGCTCGCTGACGCCCATCTCATTCATAAGGCCCTGCATTTCTTCCAGCGCACTACTGCCCGATTCCTCACCGCGCGGCACCAGACGGTAACAAGCCAGCGCTAGGTCGAGCTGATCGCAATTCCAATAGGCAAACGCCAAGCGATAGAACAGGTAGCCGATTGCAGAACGATCGCTGGCAATACGTAGGCCGTGGCGCGCCACCTCGATAATCTCGTCAAAGCGCTCCAGACGCGCAAGCACGTTGATGAGCGCAAAGTGCGATTGCATGGACGAGCGTGCCAGATCGTAAAGATGGCGCACCTCGGGCAGTGCTCGTTCAAAGTCCTCTTGCTCGGCGTAAAAGCTGCAGATCTCGTGCTGGGCAAAGTACAGTGCATCGGGCGCACGAAGGATTCGCACAGAGCGGTCTTCTTCCAACACCGGTAGCACCATGCGCACCAGCTGGTTATCGCAAAACTGCGTTTGAACCGGACCTGTCGCCAAAAGCTCGGCGACGGCGCACTTAGCCTCCAACTCCTCAACAAGACGGGAAAAGCCTTCAAAAACACCTGTACGGTCGACTTTTGCCTGCTCGCGCAATTCAACAACACGGGCCACGTATGGGTCGTCGTCCTCTTCCATGACCTCCAACTCGTCAGCCGTATCGGCAAGCAGCAAATCGCGCAGCGCCGGCGGAAGCGTGCGATGGTCATCACGCGGACGAGCATGAACCTCCGCAGGTTCAATCGTCTCCGGAGCGGTTGACTCATACGCCTCAAGTACACGCTTGCACGGCATATCGTCCATGTCCATGCTCTCAAGATCCTTGGCGACAGGCACGCAATCGGCCAGATAGGCCGCGCGCCCAAAGAAATACGTTGCGACAACGCGCTCGCCCTGCTCACTGTCGGGAGCAGCAATCTGCACATAGCAGCGCGTGATGCAGGTGCCCGCGGCAAAACACGCTGCCGCAAGCGTGAGTGCCACGCGCGCATCGTGTTCCGCGGCCCAGACCGCGCGCGTGTCCTCGTCCAGCTCGCGCCAGGCGTCATCTTGAGCGTCGTATTCACGTTGCGGCATGGCATCCACGACAGACTGCCCAAACCGAACGAGCATAATCCCCTCGGCAACGTTTGCCCGATAGGTATAGTCGAGCCGTGTGACCACGTTGAGCGCCTCAACGATTCGCGCAAAACGGGTGCGCACGTCCCACTCGCCGCCCGGCTGGCAAGCCACCGTACCCGGTTTGCCCCACGGGTTATCGCTCGAGGCCGTATCGAGCAGTCGGGGAACATCGTTGGTCGTCTTGGCGATATGCCACGCATCAAAGAGCGCGCAGCCCTCAAGGCTCGGCGAGGATGCCGCAGGGGCCAATCCAGCCCCGATGCGCTCAAGGATGCCGGAGAGGCGGTTGAGACGGCACTCGATGGCGAGCAGCGTGTCAATCTCGTCCTGGTCTAGCAGACTACGATCAAAATTGAGATAGAACAGCTTTGAGCGATCGATGCGAGCCAGGCTCATCTCGGACTTGGCGGCGATGGTGCGCAGGCGGGGCAAGTCAATTTCGCTCATAAGGGCGGCGGCATAACGCTCGATACCGCTCGGATTCTCGGCATGGTCAACGCGGTAAAGCAGCGTCTCGATAGCATCGGGGAGCGGTGCCGTGTTAAAGCCCAAAAACACCTCGACCGGCTCGGGCAACTTTACAAGCTTGATCTTGTCGACAACGTTTTGCATGTCCGCATCGAGACCGCCGACGCCCGCCGTGTTCGCAATAGCGCTTTCGGAGTTGGCAAATATCACGTAGCGCAGGAACATCGATGCCATGAACTCGCCGTAAGGAAGGGAGCGGGCCGAATTCCATGTCTCGTGATCGGACTGCTCGCGCATGGGGCCTTCGGGAGAGCCGACGGTTCGCGCGCACGCGCGCATTGCACCGCTGGCTTCCCTTACCATAATCTCACCAATACTGGAATCCGACTCGTCAAGGACCAGTTCCATGTCGGGATCGTTGGACAGCGGAGCCTCGCTAACGGGGCGGTCCACCTTGTACACCTCACCCGAAACGCTTACGTAGCCCAAAAGCGACACATGGCTTTTGCCGACGAATTCGACGACATAACAAGATTCATGCTGGTCCTCGCCAAAGAGTTTCCAGACCACGCCATATGAGCGCCCCGCAGGCTGCTCGGGCATCGCCGGAAAGCGCTTCTTGGGATCGAGAAACCTGAGCTTGTATGTCGGACGCTCTGCCACGAAATATCACCCTGATCGGTCGTCTAGAGAAGGAGCGGTCGCGGA
>CALHJX010000338.1:0-15912 GCA_938033385.1 uncultured Collinsella sp.
GTATTGGTCTTAGCCATGGTTGTGTGTTGTAGGTGAGGATGGGAAAAAATTAAAAATTGACGGGAGCGTAGAGGATGACGGCCCGGCCCCGGAAGCCGGTGAGCTTGCTCTTGGTCAGCGGGCGTCCCAGTCCCTGGGCTGGCGGCTGTAGCGGATACGCACCAGGCGCTGGGCGGGATAGGCCAGCGACCCCAGCATGGAGTCCCGGTAGGCCCGTTCCCGGACCATGGCGACGTTGGTGTCCAGGATGAGACGCTGGCGGGCGTCGGAGTTGAGGTCCTGGATAGTACCCTCCGTGCCCGGCTCCGGCTGGTAGCCGGTGGCGCGCAGCATCGCGCGGACCTCGCGCAGAGCGTCCGCCTCGGACAGGTTGCCGTCCACAATGCCCTGGCAGCGGTCGCGGAATCCCTGCACGCGGGCATAGCATCCCTCCCTGGCCGTCCAATAGGAGCGCTCCCGGATGTCCGGATCCACGCCGTCCCAGTCCGCCGACGACATGCCGGCAGCAGGAACCGTGATTTTGGCTCGCATGTAATCCGAGGGAGAGGGCATTGCTGAGTGGGAAGGGCTGAGTTACTGTTACCTCCCCCGCCGGGGGGAAGGAAATAATCCGGGCGCTCCGGAGCCGTAGGCGGGACGCGGCCCCTGGACATAGGGACGCTTGCCGGGAGGCACGGGCATGCGGCCGTCCGGACCGATCACCCGGTGGGTGCCGGCCCGGACCGCCTCCAGACGCTCGCGGGCGGAAGTCGCGGCCTTGTCGCGGGACTCACTGACTGCCACGGCAAACCGCTTGAGCAGCCGCCAGGCAATCATGTCCAGAGCCTCCGGCCTGAGGGTGCGGGGGATGGTGTCCCCCGTGAGGTCCATCACATTGGCGGGGTTGGCAGCGATGGCCTCGCGCACGGAGGCCGTCACGTCCTGGATGATGCCGTCAACAACAGAACCGTCCGTATCGGCGGCCGTGATGGCATCCAGCTCGGCTTGGTCGATGACCTCCGGGAGCATATCCGCCGTCAAGGTGATCCAGTGATTCATGGCAGGCAACGGTTAATAGTCAGGAGACGGATTGCTCGTCCGGGGCCTCCGGGACGGCATCGTCCATGTGCAGGATCATCTCGACGATGGCGTCGCACATGCCGATGGCCTCGGCCGCCTTGCGCAGGTCGAGCATCTCGTAGGGTTTGGTCCGGGCCAGGATGCCGCTGATCACGCCTCCGGCGATGATGGATGTGATGTGCTGTCTGGGCGACAGGCCGAGCCGCTCGGCGGTCAGAATGGCGAGGGGAGGCTGCTCTCCGGAGACGCTGTCGTCATGGACGTTGGAGGTCAGATCATGCAGGTTATCGTACTCGTGACTGGTCATGTTGGGGCCGGGATTGCCCCCTGCCTCCCCGGAGTCGCTGTCGCCCATGGGGCAGTCAGTGGCGGGCTCTACGGCTGGTTGATTGGCGGGATTGGCTGCAGGCTCCGATGCGGATGCCTCGGCAGCGGTGCCCTCCACGGTCGGCGTGGCCTTGTCCTGATCAGGAGTGGTGGTGTCCATCTCCTGGGCAGGAGCCTGCTCCGCGGCGGGTTTGTTGGTTCTGGTTGATTTCTTGGCTGTCATCTTGATGTCTTGATAAAAAATTGATTGTTAAGAGAGGGAGGGAGCGTGGAGGCGGGAGCATTTCAACTCCCGGCTCTCCACACTCCGTCCTGCATCAGGCGATCTGCATGCGCATCATGGCCGACGGAGCGGCGAACACGACCTTGTGATGGCCGCGCACGCGCAGCCATTCCGTGGAAATGTCTTCATCTCGATAGGTTTCCACCGTGCTGTACATGTCGTCGCCGGCGAGGTTGAGCGTCTTGAGCGCGGATATGTCGTCCAGGGACGGATTGTCGTCGGCGTAAAACAGATAGATGTTGCTGCCCACGATATTGACGTTGTCCACCTCCGCGCCTCCCGTACCTCCGGGATTGTAGGAGGCAATGGTGCGCATGACCCTGACCGGCGGGATGTCGTCGCCCTGCAGGCCGATGAGCTCCAGCAGCGTCTCCGGCGTGAGGACCTTGCGGCCCATCTCGCCCATCATGGTCTGGACTTCCGTGTTGGCCTGGATGTCCGCCCAGACGTCGCGCGTGGTCAGGATGCGGTTGGGATAGACGCCGTTGTTGACGGCGAATTTGTTGATGAGGCTGGTCAGGATGCTGACCACGGGCTTGGTGCGGTCGCTCCATTTGTTGGCCTCCGTGATGCCGTCCACCGACGTGATGCCGGGGATGACCGAATTCGCGTAGTCAAACACCTCCTTATTGTGGGAGATGAGCATGCGGCGGGCCAGCGCGCGGGTTTTGGCCTGGCGCAGGCTGGTGCGGTAAACTTCCGCGTCAACCGCTCCGAGCAGCTCGCGGTCGTCGATGCCGATCTTGAGGGCGTGTTCTTCGAGCATCACCGGGACGTCCTCGCCACGGATGTCGATGGTGCGGGGGGAGTCGTACATGGGCCTGCGGGTGTCCGAGGCGGCAAAAGCGTCCTGGCGCAGGTAGCGCTTGTAGGTGGTCAGCAGGCCGGGGGCCTGGGTGCCGGGAGCCAGGAAGCGTGCCGGGTCGTGGGTCTGGGTGCCGTACCAGCCGATGATGTAGTTGGTCAGCGGCAGGTTGACGGCGTAGGTTGCGGATGTACTCATGCTATGTAGTCGTTAAGAGGTAAGAGTTAATGGTCAGGATTTTTCGGACGCGGCCGCCGGTGTGGCTGCCGGCCTGGCGACGAGGATGGCGTCATGGAGGCAGCCTCCCTGGCCGCTGGTGTTGGGGGCTACGGATTTGGCCACGACGACCTCGCCGGCCGCGCCGGTGGCCGCCTTGACGGTAGCGTCGGCGCAGGCCACCAGGTCAGTGCCGTCCTCGATGGCGCCGGGAGTGGCGTTGAGGCGGACCTGGACAATGCCCGGATGGCTCATGCGGACCAGATCGCCGCCGTTGCCGTCGGCTCCGTCGCGCCCGTCAGGGTTGCTGACAACGCCGTCCGGGATATCCGAGGCGGAGGTCAGCAGAGACATGGTTTTGCCGTCGGCGGATGCCTTGACCAGCTTGCCCTCGCTCTTGTCGGTGCCGGTGGCGCCCGACGCCCAGAGACGGCGTTCTACGGGTGTTTGCTTGATAATCATTTTAATTAGAGTTAGGTGTTGAGATTGGAGTTACTTGCGGCGCGCGGAGGCGAATTCCTCCGCTGCCCGTGACCAGGCGCGGTCGTACTCGCCAGGGGTGAGCTGGCGGCCGTGTCTGACGATCTCGGCGTCCACGGCCTGGCGGCAGTGGGTCACCAGGTCGACGTCGGATTGCGGCACCTTGACGGCCTTGCCCTCCGGCGTGCGGTGGATGACCACCCCGGCGGGAGTGACGTCGCGGTCCATGCGCCGGCCTCCCCGGTTGCTGTGCAGCTGGCGCGTGAGGGGAGCCCTGCTGTGGGCCTGGGTGCCTCCTCCGGATTGATCGGCCTGCTGCTTGAGGAGGTCAAAGTCGGTCTTGAGGTCGGTGACGTACTTGAGGATGTCGTCTCCGGTGGCCGTGTCGGGCAGGCCGCACACCCCGGCTATTTTGTTGACGAGGCCCAGCCAGCCCTCGTCGTCCGAGTTGCAGCTGGTTTCGTCCTTTTGGTCGGTGTCGTTGTTGGCGCTGGTTTCGTCTTTCTTTTCCTCCTCTGTGGTGGCAGGAGGGGGATTGTCGTTGTTGGCGTTGATTTCTTGCTGCTTCTTTTCCTCATCTTCGGGGGCTGTGCCCTCGGAGTGCAGGATCCGTTGTGTTGCTGTTTTTGTACTCATGGTTGTGGATTGGAGGATGGAGGCGCTGCGGCTGTGGACGACCACGTCGCCCGCGGCGGATTGGAGGATGATGCCCGGCTGGGCCTCGTGGTCCGGGTTGTTGGTGACGGCCAGGCCGGACAGGCGCGTGGGGCTGTAGCCGTTGTGATAGACGCGTTTGTAGTCGGCCAGCTTGTACTCGGTGCTGAATGCCCAGTATTTGCCCTGGTTGAGGTCGTGGTGGGCATCCTTGACCCAGGAGATGTAGGCGGCCTGGTAGAGACGGCCGCCGACCCATCCGTAGTCCAGCGCCCTGCACCAGCCCAGGGCCGGGTTGTCGCCGGTGGTGCGCAGATGCAGATGGTCGTTGTTGACCTGGATGCCGTTGCCGCCGTTGATGGCCGGGTCGTAGGCCTCGCAGATGGCCTGCAGAGCGTCCTTGTCGATGACCTCGTCCACGTCCCAGCGCTTGGCAGGAGGGATGGAGGTGTCGGGCACCGGGATGGTGTAGGTGCCGGCTGGCTCAATGAGAAACCAGCCTGATTGCGGGACCTGGCCAATGGGGTATGGAGCGCAGGCGTCCGGGTCGAATTCCGGGATGCCGCGGGCGATGTATCTGTCTCGGTAGTTGCTCATGCGTGGGATGGGGCTGAATTTGCGCCGTGCAGGGGTCGTGCAGGGCCGGATGTGGTTAGAGACGGGTCAACGGCCGCCGCGCGGCGTCTCCCCTCGTCACGGGCCTCCTGGAGGCGACGGGCAATCTGGAGGGCGGCGGAGACGATTTCCTCCTCTTCGGGTATCTGCAGCGCATCCTTGAGACGGGCCTGCTCTGCCGGGGAGAGGGGCAGCAGCTCCAGCGTGACCCGTTCCAGTCGCTCGTCGATGTCTTGCAGGCGGTGGGCGACCACCTCCTCCAGGCGGCGGCGCGCCGGCTCCCAGAGCGTGGTGCCGCGGTGGAGGGCCAGTGTCGTGATGGCGTCGCGGCGGCGGGAGTTAAGCGTGTAGGGCGTCTCCTGGGATCGTTTGCCGCCATTCTCCATGGCCCGCTGCTCCGGCGTGTAGCCGGCGGTCCTGATGGCGTAGAGCTCGGAGGAGGAGACTCCGGCGGTCACCTGCCAGCCGGTGCGCTCGCTGACCTCGGCGTCGTCGATGTCGTAGCCGGCGGCGCGCAAGGCGGCGGCGTTGGCGATTTCTTTCTCCGGCGTGGTCTTGTCTACGCAGGAGAGCGTAAAATTCACCAGGTGAGGCTGGCCGGGGTGGTACTCGTCGAGCACCCGGTTGACCAGCTGGGCCGTCAGCACGGAGGCAATATGGTCGGCCTCGCCGGCCGCCCAGGCCTTAAAGCCGTCAGCCTGGGCGTTGCCAGCCAGGGTGCCGGAGCCGGACTCGGTCATGACTGTGAGCTTGCCGGCGGTGGTCAGCATGGCGATCTCCTCGGTGGCTACCTTGTACCTGCGGTCAAACAGGTCGACGCTCGTCTGGGACACCGGGACGGTGATGATGTCGGCGCTGTTGTCGATGACGCCGATGGCGGCGGATTGCATCCTGGCCGCTGCCTTTATATAAAGATCGCGCAGCTCGTCGCTGCAGTCAGCCGGCAATTTGAAAAATGCCGGCGGCGTCCCTAATCGCTCCAGGAAGACGTCCCACTGGGCCAAGGTGGTGCTGCGGTTGAGCACCAGCATCTGGGCGGGCATGTCGATGGGCCTGGGATGCAGGCGCAGGATGAGATCCTCCAAAGGCACGGGCAACGGCTCCCCCCGGTAGCGGCTAAACTGGGCGGACGGGTTGTATCCCCAGGGTCCACGGTAACCGTCGCGGCACATCAGCCAGTTGTCGACGGGCAGCAGGTGCAGGCCATCGCCGTCGGCGTAGGGCTGCAGGAATTTGTAATGGCGGCGGGACGCCTGGGACAGGGCGGTAATAGCCTCGTCCATGTTGACGATGGCGTTGCACAGGTCGGTAATGGTGCGCTGCTGGGCCTCGGCCAGCAGGCTGTCCCTGTCGTCCAGGTCCGGCTTGACCGTGACGGACCAGTCGTACTTGCTCAGCGCGTCGTCCCGCTTGGTAATGCAGGTCATCAGCATGGGATCGTACTGCTCCATCTGCTCCCAGATCCACTGCTGCTCGGCATAGGCCCCCAGCTGGCAGTCCTGCAGGCAGCGCCGGATGGTATCCACGCTCAGGTAGTCCAGCGGGCACACGCGCTCCAGCTGGCGGCGGCTGTCCTTGTCCAGTTCGGACAGGGATACAAGCCGGAACAGGCCCGGCCTGCTGTCCTGGGAGGGTATCTCCGGCGTTGTAAGCGCCCGCTGCACGCCCTCTGCATGGAGCCTGCGGTGGAGGATGTAGTTGTAAAGTCGCTTGATCATGAGTTACGCTGCTGACGGTAGATGGTTGAGGGAGGGGCGGCATCCGAACAGGGAGCCGTGGGAGCGGCCGCCAAACAGGCCAGCGCCGGTGATGATGCGTCCGCTGCCTGGCGCCGGGAGATGGTGCTGCACGTGGCCGTCGGCCGCGCGCAGGGCCAGAGCCAGGGCCGTACACCGGTCGGAGTGTCCCTCCCTGGTGTGCGGGGCTTCATAGCTGTAGTCCGTGCCTCTGAATATCTGCTGCATGGCGTGCAGGTCCTCGCGAATCTCCACGTCAATCGGGATGCGCACACGGGTCGGAGCCTCAAAGGCCTGGCGGAGGCGCGGGAAGATGAGACGCTTAAAGGCCGGCGTAAAGGTGCAGAGCTCGATCCGGCCAAACTCGTGACCCTCCGGATGCCAGCGCTTGAATTCCTTGACCAGGACATCGCCCATACCGATGCCTACGCCCGTGTAGTCGTAGCACACCCGGCGCGCCGCCTTGATGCGGTGGCGCAGCACCTCCATCTGGTCCGGCACGGACATGTTGCGCAGCACCAGCACCTCGCGGGTGACCAGCACGTCACCCACCCGCTCCAATGTCCAGCAGACCGTCGGGTCGTTGGAGCGGCCAAAGTCGATGCCCAGGCGCAGGTCCAGCTTGCCTCCCAGGTAAATGGCCGGGTCGCAGGAGACCGTGGCGCTGGCGGACTCCGCCGTGGCGATCAGGTCGTAGGGCAGCAGCACGTTGGAGCTGTCCAGGAATTCGCACATGTACTCCTGCGCCCAGCCGATGGGGTCGTCCAGGGATTCTCTTAACTCGTCAATGTCGATGGGCAGTCCGTCCTCCACGGCCTTGGCAATCGTCACCACATGGCAGGACCAGTGCTGCTTGCGGCCCTCCACGGGTTGGAGCAAATTGTCGGAGATGATCTTGTATGTCCTGGCGCCGCGGCCCGTCTTGCCGTTGGGCGTGGTGATAAGCCGGACTTTTTTCTCGCCGCCCCGGAGGGGATTAGTGATGGAGGGCAATACGGCTCTCCAGGTGGCGTCGGGATCCTCGAAAAACGCGAATTCCGTCAGGACGAGATTGGCGCTAAAGCCTCGCACGGTATCGGGCCTGCCGGGCACGGCCAAGATGCGGGAGCCGTTGGCAAATGTGATGGAGCCGGACTTGAGCAGGGTGTTGGGGCCGTCCTGTCGTTCGATTTCTTCGTCAGCCAGGGCAAGGGAAAAAGCCTCGGCCCACTCTTTGCACTTGGCCAGCGATTCCATGGCCTGGCGCTCGGACGGGGCCGCGATCATCCAGGTGGTCTTGGCCCGCAGCATCGCATCCCTTACCGCCTCCGCCGCCGTAGAAAAATCCTTGCCGGACTGGCGGGACCAGATGCCGGCCTTAAAGCGGCTCTCGTCCGCCACCCACCGTGCCTGGTAAGGCAGCAGCAGCTCCAGCGGCGTTGTGATCAAGGATGACATGAAGGGGAGTGGGTGAGTTACTGTCTAACAGCCGAAGATGCTGCGCATCCTGGCGTCGCGCTCCTCCGGGGTGAGGGTTGATTGCGTGACCTGTCTGGCGGCGTCTGCCTGGGCGGCCTTGGCCTCCAGCATCTTGAGGCGGCGCTTGTCCTGCTCCAGCTGCTCTGCCTTGAGGATGAGGTTGACCAGGATGCTCAGCGCCTTGGGATCGCAGGACGGGGAGGCGGCCAGGTCCAGGGCGGCGGAGCGGATGGCCCTCATGGTGGCCTCGTCCACTCCGTCCACGGAGATCTTGTTGAGTTCCTCGGCCGTCTTGTTCTGCCGGGCCAGACGCGCCGGCAGGATCTGGGAGTGGTAGTAGCGGCGGATGGCCTCCTGGCTCAGTGTCACACCGTCCTCGGCCAGGCGTTCCTGGACATCTTTGTAAGATGCGCCGGAAAACAACATGGCGTCCACGTCGTCCTTGATGATGGGGGGCAACTGGGAGCCGATCACACTGTCTGGTCTGGGTTTGCGGAGCATGGCGGTTAACGGCGGTAAATGATGTAGTTGATGAACCCAATCAATATTAAGGCGGCGATGCTTACGATGGCGTCGGTGATGGTCATATCTGGGTAAGCTGGACGCGGCCGGCGTCGGTGATGGCGTACTTGCGCTCGCCGGTGATAAGGCAGGTGGTGGACGTGATCAGGCGCAGGGCCTCCAGCTCCCGGATGGCCAGGTCGATATCGGCAGTTCCTGGGCTCGGAGACATGTCCAGGGAGACCTCGGCTCGGAGAGCAGACACGCGCTGGGTATAGGCAGCGGGCAGTCGGTCGAGGACCTGCAGGATGGTAATCTTGATGTTGGCGCGGGTGGTCATAAGGACTTGCGGGTTTTGAGGATGTCAATCATGAGTTTAAGGGTGCCGGACATCTCGTTGAGCTTGATGGTGATACTGTTGAGGCGCTTGTGCATGTCGTCGGTGGTCTTGGCGTGGAGGGCCTTGAGCTCCGCCACCTCCTCACGGGTCGCGTACTTGTCCTCCATCAAGAAGCGCTGGGGATCGTCGGATTGCTGCGGAGCCTTGCGGCCCTTGACCACCCACCATGTCCCGGACGAGCCGAGAGCAACGCCGAGGATGGTGCCTACTGCCTCCGGCGAGATGCCTGCGGCGGCGTCTGCTATCAGGTTGAGCATCATGACTGGAGCAGTTGGGCCAGCGTGGCGGACCCGGTGGTGTAGGCGTGATGGAGGGTGGCTGTGGACAGCTCGCCCAGCTGGACGTGTCCGGGGTCGTAAATGGACTTGAAATCCCCGCCCCATACCAGCCCCAGCTTATGGGCCAGGGCCGCCACGGGCTTGTAGATGGAATTCGCTCCCTCGCTGGGTGTCCATACGTCCTTGCCGTCGACAAACAGGCAGACGTCGCCCGCAATGCCGAAGTTGTGCATGCTCTGCCCTCCTTTGGCTCTGGTTACTCTGGGCCTTTTGCCGTAGAGTCTGTCCTGCTCCTCATACGTGCGGATGCCGCAGATGAGCTTCCAGTCGGCCAGGCCTCGCAGGGCCGTCATCATCTGGCGCACCTTGAGCGCGGCCAGGGGCTGGAGGGTAAGCAGGTTGTCCTCCGTGCGCTGGTCCAGCCGGCCGTAGCGGGTCTGGAGCTGTTGATGGCTCTCGCGCCACTGGGCCGCCGCCTCGCGGGTCAGCGGGCCGGTGATGCCGTCAAGCCGGCCCCGATAAAAACCGGCGAATTTCAGGGAGCGCTGCCAGGACAGCGTGTCGGATTGTAATGCTGCGTAAATCATGATAGCTGACAGTTAAGAGTTGCTCACTTGGAGGTGGCTTGTACTACCGGAGCCACAACTGCCTCCGGGGCGGCCTGTGACCAGAGCAGCTTGTACTCCGTGCGGTCCACTACCAGAGAGGTGCTTCCACGGATGACTATCACCTGCCCGTCGCTCAGGCTGACGCTGGCGGCCACAGGGTCTGCGTCCGTACTGCAGGATCCGCCCAGCAGGAGCATCAAGGCTCCCAGGACGACCATCAGGCGGGAGGTCCCGGATAAGGGTGAGGAGGAGCCGGAGCTGGGGGGTATGGACGACGGATCCTGATCAGGATCCTGACTCCGGTCCTCCACGGGGGATGTGGAGCCCTCCCCGGTAACAGGCGATGGCGGGAGGGCTCCGGCCAGGTTGGCGGACTGGCCGCTCTGGCCGTCCTGTCCGGTAAGTTGGATCGTGCCACGGCTTATAAAGCCCAGCAGGGTATTGACCGCAGTAAGGGCGGTTGTAAATTCGATGGGATTGTTGGCCAGCCAATCACGCACGGAGGGCAGTAGCATGGAGGCGAGGGCGGCCAGGTTGGTCCACAGGACGTAGGACAAATACCAGGGCGTCTTGGTGGTGACGGTGTTCCCGGCTCCACCCGGAGCCGGGATCTCGTCATGCGCACCAGTAGTATTATCAACAGGAGATGGAGTGTTGCTCATGGGGGCACCTTAGCCCATTTTCGGCTGCCCTCTGTTGCATTTGGCACGTTTGGCGCATTTGTTGCATTTGGCTTAAAAAAATCGAATGTATCCTGCATCAGGCGGGCCTGCCGGATGGCACGGCTCTGGCTATGCGCCGCCAAATCCTCCACCTGGCGGCGGTAGAGCAGCCTCTTTTGGCCCGCCGGATTGGGACGCCACGCGATGAGATGGCCATGCAGCACCATGCGCCGGACTGTCTGCGAGGATACCCCCAGCAGGGCCGCTGCCTGGGCAATGGTACAGAGCGGCCCGGAGGCCCAGCGTTTGAGCGTCTTGTCGTCCATGCCTCAACCTTACCACAATGTTGAGCCCCTCTCTAACGGCTGGCAAAAAAAGCCCCCTGCAGGGATGCTGCAGGGGGCGTGCGGGAAAGGATATTTAGCCTAGAACGCTGGGAGCCTTTTCTTTTATTGCTTCATAAATGCGGATTAACACCTTATCGGACATGTTTTCTGCCATAGGTTCTTTTATATTTTTCCAAGAGATGACTTCCGTAGAACCATTAATTATTTCCGTTTCATCCTTTTCATCAATCACAGGTTCCGTGATGATTTCCATCATTTCTTCATCTGATAACTGCGCCAATGATTTTATGTGCAACAGTATCTCTATATCATTATCATGCCATTCCTTTTCCTCTTTAAAATTAGAGAGTATTGCTTCCATGAAACCCAACTTCGTTTTCTTCTCTCCATCAATTTTAATAGTGTACTTGGGCGTATTGTATTCATCTTCAGTAAGTGATATTTTTTTCATTACAAAAATATAAATCACATGAAGGGCTCAGTCAAATGATAAAACGTTATGAAAAAAGACCGCCAGGAATTTCCCTAGCGGTCTTGATATATGTGGATATCGACGAACATTAGGACGGCAGGACCAGACCGAGACGGTCGGTGGCGATGCGGTGGTAGTCGGACGACAGCTCAATGCCCACGGCCGTGTGTCCCTTGTTGCGGGCCGCCACCAGCGTGGTGCCGCTGCCGGCAAACGGGTCCAAAATGCGCGAGCCGGACGGCAGGATGGTCATGAGGTGCTCCATCAGGGGGACCGGCTTGCCCGTCAGGTGGAGCTTATCCCTGGGGCGGATCGGCTCGCGCACCACTCCCGGAGGACAAAGCCTGACGGATTTGTCGTATCCTCCGTGCGTGGCGGTCAGGACGTACTCGGCCTGGTTGCGGTACAGCCCCATCTGGGGTCGGCAGCTTTCCGTTTTGTCCCAGGGGATGATGCCTCTCCACGTCCAGCCGGCAATCTGCAGGGCGTCCGAGGTCAGGGGCAGTTGACGCCAGTCCGTAAATACCATCAGCCAGCCGCCGGGGCGCGTCAGGCGCAGGGCCTGCTCCATCCACCGCACGGACCACATCAGGTGGGTACGCTGGTCGCGGTTGTCATTGGCAAATGTCGGGTAATATTTACGGGTTCCGGACAGCTGGTACTTGACGCGCGGGTCTCGATCCCTGGCGGCCGTAGAGAGGCCTCCGCTGGCGTAGGGCGGATCAGTAATCACGGCATCGTAGGATGCCTCCGGCATGGTCGACATCAGGGACATGCAGTCCCCGTGCAGCATGGTATATGTGTTGGTCATCGGACGCGAGCATAGCTCGCCCAAACGCCCTTCTCTAACGGCACAACAAATTTATTATAAATTTGTTATGTTTGTTAGAGATATGAAATTTATGATCAGTATGTTGCGCTGTGTCATACTTAATAGGGATAGTTCACGATTTGCCTCCTACTAGTTTGGCTAAGACAGCAAAAAATAGAGCAACTATGATGCTTAGAATGGCAATACCCCATAAATCTATAAATGATTTAGGATTAAAAAGGGATAACAAAATCACAAATGCACAGGGGAGACAACAAAAAACAGCCAGTATATTAAGAGCCCGACTTGATCCATCTTGCTTTTTTCTTGTTCTGGGGAGTTCAAGCGGCTTTGTATCTTGCTTACTATGCTCGACTAACTGATTAGGCAATCCATGCAATAGTTCCGACATGAATATCCAGTTTGCACCACCAACTGGGCAGATCATTGTGGTGTCTGCAAGATGCCTGGATTGATACATAGCTACCAAACTTTCAGAAGGTACAGGACCGTGTACCTGGTTCCCTACAGTATAATAATACTGCTTATCATTACTCATTCCTTGAGTGCTGCTCATGTATCATTAAGTGCTTATTTTGTTTTCGTTAAAACACCTTGCAAAGCCTCTCTTACGATAGATAATTTAGCTTCGGCCAACTTACACCTTTCCCGCCAAGAATCTGATGATGCTTGTATCATGGGATCCTTGCCAGTCAACAGCCATTCCATCGTTACACCAAAAAATTTAGCAATGCGTAATAGTTCCCATGCTTTGGGAATGCGGTCGCGTTTGTAGTTGATAATAGCTCCCTCTGTTAATCCTAGCTTAACGGCCACTTGACGTTGTGAGTATTCACAGTTGTTTAGCAAGTCGGCAAAACGGCCACAAAAACTCACATCTGTATCATTTTTTTCTTGCATGGTCACACCTGTTAATATATCTCACATTTATGAGAGCCGCCCTATAAAGGCGGCCATAAGGCAGAATTAACACAAACAGCAATGACCATACAAGAAAAGAACATCAACATTCAATGGTTACTTGGTCATGGATACACCCCGACCGAAGCCGCCGAAGTATTAGGAGTGACAGCCAGTCATCTCCGCCGCGTCCTCAAAGGAGCGCCAGACCGGGGCAACGCCCTGAAAGTCCGCATCCGAAGGTTGCCGCGCAAAAAACTGACATCATTAAGGAGGAGCAGGTAACGATGCTGAGGAGAGCCGCCAATCTCATTGCCGCCATAGCAGTCATGGCCCTGGCATTCCTAGGGATGGTTAAGGCGGGAGGATGGTATCTGGATACGGAGGAGCAGCAGGTGCGCGACGGCCTCAAGGACCCGCGCACGGCCATCCTGCCAGTCATGGAAAGGCCACACGATGATGGACGACACACCCGTTGACATGGACGCGCCCATGACGGCCGAGGAATGGGCCATCTGGTCCGCCATTTGGAACATCCCGGAAGTGCGACGCCATTACCGGGTGCCTCACGACGGCCCGCTCACCTGCCCGGAACTGGCCCATTACCTGGGATTGTCCGACAAGGCTGTCTGGGAGCTGCAGGACAAGGCCCTGGTCAAGCTGAGGGTGGCCCTCAACCGTTACATCCTGCAGCAGGAAATCAATCGTCAACAACATTTCAACCAATGAAACACGAGCTTATGATAACCGCGGAAACGCGGGTGACGCTGGGCGTCAGCGAAGCCAACCGCCTGCACCGGTATGCCCAGGCGCAGGCAGAGATGGCGGCATGCGCCGGGCGCAATGCCGTGACGGCAGGACTCAAGCTGGGCAAGCTGCTGACCGAGCTTAAGGCCGCGACTCATCATGGAGAGTGGGGCGAATTTTTCGCCAAAGACGATAAATTGAAACCACGGTTTCAATTTACCCAGCAGATGTCCAACCGCTACATGCGCTGTTATAAAACAGCCGCAGGAAGATTAGATAATGTGGAGAGAATTCTCCTGGACGCGGGCCTATGCGGTGAGCCTGTCTCCGAGCTGCCCGACCTAGTAGATAAAGTAACCGACGGAGCCGAAACACCCCGACAGATGGAGATCAACCTGGGCGTGATTACCACCCGCAAGCGGACAACGCACGACCGGGTCAAGCCCCTGGGCTTTACCGGCTCCGGCAACCCTGACGGGGCTCAGGCCCTCACCCCCATGGATAAGCTGGCCAATGACCTGGCCGCTCTCAACCTCCCCCCGGAAGAACTGGAGCGCCGCCGGCATCAGGCCGAGCAGGACGCAGCCTGCCTCCTCAAACAGCTGGGAACTTTTATCGACCAGGGCTACGTCCACCTGCTGCGCCTCCAGGAGCGAGAGCTTTTTGCCGATTCCCTGGCCGCTTACGCCCGCAAGGTATCCGATGCCGACGTACAGAGCGTCAGGGCCACGATGGATGGCATAGTCAACGGTACAACAACACTTTAAGATAATGGACTTTAATATCACCATGGACGATCTGCCGCTGGTGGAGCGGGACAGAGTGCTGACCCTCTATGCGGCCTGCAAGCGCATCAGGGAGGCCAGCGCCTGCTATGGCGGGCAGCAGGAAGCCATCCGGGATGCCGCCGCCCTCTGCGGCATCTCCCCGGTGACTATGCGCCGCTGGTATGACATCTGGCGCAACAACGGCGACAATCCCCTCTCCCTGGTGGACCGCCGCTACCGTAAAATACAGGCGCGCAGCCGCGTCACCCTCAGCAAATTCCTTGCCTACTGGCACGGCCTCTGCACCCGGTGCCAGCGCAACGGAGGCATCCCCACGGCCCGCCAACTCCTGCTCAAGACCTGGACGGAGAGGCGCGACACCATCCCCGGCTATGAGGACTGGCCGGGCTGGCCGCGCGTCCCCTCCGGCTGGAGCCTGCGCAATCTGCAGAGGCTCGCTCCCCAATCTCTGGAGACGGTGGCGCTCAAGCAGGGCATCCGGGCCGCCGCGCCCCAGCTGGCGCAGGTACTGGCCACCCGCGAAGGGCTCTGGCTGGGCAGTCATTTCCTCTTTGACGACGTCTGGCTTGACTTGATGGTGCTTTCCGGGCGGGACAAAGGGCAGCCCCTGCAGCTGGGCGTGCTGGAGTACCTTACGGGCAAGCGTGTGGCGTGGGGGCAAAAGATACGCCGCCGCGATGAGGAGACGGGCAAGATGATCCATCTTAACCAGCGGGATATGCGCAGCATCCTGGCCCTGTGGGGAGCTACCGTCGGGTACTCGCCCAAGGGGACGACGCTCGTCGTCGAAAACGGAACGGCGGCTATCAGCAAGGAACTGGAAGACCTGCTCTACCATGCCAGCGGCGGCCTGATCAAGGTGGACCGTTCCGGCATCGGAGGCGTGCGCCAGACTCTCAAGCAGGGCCACGGTGGCCGGGGCGTGGGCAACCCGCGCCACAAGGCGGCGCTGGAAAGCTACCACAACCTGCAGCACAACCGCATCAGCCATCTGCCGGGAGCCACCGGCCACGACCGCACGCCCCCGGAAACCCTGCACGGGCTGGTACGCGCCGAGGAGCAGCTCATCAAGGCGATGGACAAGCTGCCCGCGGACAAAGCCGGTCAACTCAAGCACTACATGCTGACCATGGACGAGCTGAGCCGCGAGTTGACCAAGATAGTCAGCGACATCAACACGCGCACCGACCACAGACTGGAGGGCTGGGAGCGATGCGGGTTCATGGTCGAGGAGCTGCGCCTCTCGGCCTCCGCCTCCTGGACACCATCCTCCGAGGTGGAGCCGTCCATGGCCGCCCAGATCATCCGCACCGCCTGCGAAACCGGGGCCGACCTGGTGCGCCGGCGCCGGATGAGCCCCTCCGAGGCATGGGCCTGCGAGGAGGCCAAACCGGGCAACAGGCTCATCAAGCTGCCCCCCTGGTGCATCTGCCAGATCCTGGGCACGGACATGGCCCGCCCCATCAAGGTGGCCAGCGCCTACATCCGGATGCGCGACAAAACCATCCGTGACGAAGACCTGATTTACGAGGCCCGCGTGGCGACTCCTGACGGAGCCGTCCGGGTTCTGGCCCACGGCACGTACCAGGGCTACGTTAACCCCTACGATGACAATCAGCTCTTTGTGTGCGGGCAGGACGGGCGCGTCATCGGTACGGCCTCCCTCGTGCAGAGGGTCTGCACGGCGGATACGCACGCCGTGGAGCAGGCCATGGGCAAGGCGGCCGGATATCGGGAGCAGCAG
>CALHJX010000339.1:0-6438 GCA_938033385.1 uncultured Collinsella sp.
TTCCTTCCATTCGTCACCTTCATTACTCCAACGACGAATTCTAGGCGGTGTCCCCGTCCTTTCAAGAAAAGGCGGAGGCGGGGCATGCCCCGCCTCTTACACCACATCTCTGCGCGCTACCACATATGTTGCGTAACACTACATATTTTGCAAATAAATAATGTTACAGGACTTGTGACAGTACTCATATTTGACGTTTTTTGCCCATAGCCCTTTATACCTAGGCAAATCGGCGGCAAAACGGGCTTCAAAGCGTCCTTCGCAAACAAAAACCGGGGCCCACATGATGCGGACCCCGGCTCAATACCGTGACGATATGTCAGTTACGCCCTACACGTAGAACAGGATGTCGTCGTAGGTCGGGACCGGCCAGTAGTCGGCTGCCACGATCTCCTCCATGGCATCCACGGCGGCGCGCAGCGTATCCATAGCGGGAACGACCTCGTGCGCGTACACGTTAGCCTGCTCCTGACCATCGAGGCCCTCGGCCTTCTGATGCACGGCGTCGAGCGCCTTGATGGAGTCGTTGATGGTGGTGATACCGTTGCAGAGCTTGTTGAGCGTGTTCTGCTCGCACTGCATGGCGGCCTCGGCACCGGCGGCACGAATAGTCTCAAGGCCCTTAGCGACCTTGGTGGCATAGGCGGTAATGACCGGGCGATAGGTACGACGCGCCTCGCGAACCATCGTGGTAGCCTCGATGTTCATGAGCTTGTTGTACTTCTCGAGCTTGCAGTCGTAGCGGCACTGAGCCTCGGCCTTGGTCAGGACACCCGTCTCCTCAAAGAGCGCAATGGCCTTATCGGAAACAAACGCGGGCAGGGCGTCGGCCGTGGTCTTGTTGTTGGCAAGGCCGCGCTTCTCGGCCTCAACGGGCCACTCATCGGAGTAGCCATCGCCGGAGAAGAGGATGCGCTGGTGGTCGGTCAGGACCTTCTTGCAATACTCGAGCGCAGCGTCCTGGAACTTATCCTCGGGCGTACCCTCAAGCGCATCGGCGAAGGACTTGAGCGACTTGGCCACGGCGGCATCGAGCACCAGGTTGGAGTCGGAGACGTTCTGCTCGGAGCCGCAGGCACGGAACTCGAACTTGTTGCCGGTGAAGGCGAACGGGGATGTGCGGTTGCGGTCGGTGTTGTCCTGCATCAGCTTGGGCAGGGTATCGGCGCCCAGGTCGAGCACGCCGCGCGTGGCATGGACGGAAGCCTTGCCATCGATGATCTTCTCGACGACCTCGGTAAGCTGGTCGCCCAGGAAGATGGACATAATCGCCGGAGGAGCCTCGTTGGCGCCCAGACGATGGTCGTTGCCGGCCGAGGCAACAGAGGCACGCAGGAGCTCCTGATAGTTATCGACGGCCTCGATCACCGCGGTGAGGAAGACGATGAACTGCAGGTTGTCGAGCGGGGTGTCGCCCGGATCGAGCAGGTTCTCGGACTCGGTGCCAAGCGACCAGTTGTTGTGCTTGCCCGAACCATTGATGCCCTCAAAGGGCTTCTCGTGCAGCAGGCAGACCAAGTCGTGGCGGGAGGCGATGAGCTTCATCTTCTCCATCATGACCAGATTCTGGTCGATGGCCTCGTTGACTTCGCCATAGACGGGAGCAAGCTCATGCTGGCAGGGAGCAACCTCGTTGTGCTTGGTCTTGGCGGGAATGCCAAGCGCCCACAGTTCATCGTCCAGGTCCTTCATATAGGCCGAGACGGTGGGGCGGATAGCGCCAAAGTAGTGCTCCTCGAGCTCCTGGCCCTTGCATGGAGCAGCACCAAAGAGGGTGCGGCCGGTGATGACCAGGTCCTTGCGCTTGCGGTAAGCGTCCTTCTTGATCAGGAAGTACTCCTGCTCGTCACCCACGGAAGGAACGACCTTCTTGGGGGTCTTGCCAAACAGCGCCAAAACGCGCTTGGACTCACGCGAGAGCGCGGTCATGGAGCGCAGCAGCGGAGTCTTCTTGTCCAGGGCCTCGCCCGTGTAGGAGCAGAAAGCCGTGGGGATGCACAGGACATCGTCCTTGATAAAGGCGGGGCTGGTGGGGTCCCAGGCGGTGTAGCCAGGGGCCTCGAAGGTGGCGCGCAGGCCGCCGTTGGGGAAGCTGGAGGCATCCGGCTCGCCCTGGATGAGGTTCTTGCCCGTAAACTTGGTAATGGCGGTGCCGTCGTGGTTGGGCTCCAGGAAGCTGTCGTGCTTCTCGGAGGTAATGCCCGAAAGCGGCTGGAACCAGTGCGCGTAGTGCGTCGCACCCTTGGAGATGGCCCAGACCTTCATGGCATGGGCAACGGCGTTGGCCACATCCAGGTCGAGCGGCTCACCGCCCTCGAGGGTTGCAGCAAGGCGCTTCCAAATGTCCTTGGGGAGGTAGTCCTTCATGACTTCCTCAGAGAACACCATGGTCCCGAAGCGGTCAGTAAGTTCGGCCATACGGAACTCCCTTCGTATCGGCACCGCGTGAGAAGCGGTGTTGATTACTAACGAACGAGTCATAGCTTAGACTCGCCGTGTTTCCGCGACATTACCGTTATGTTGCTGTCGCGAAACCAATCAATGAGGTTACCCTATCGAGGCGGCGTTGCCACCCTCAACAGCCAATCAACTGCATAAATTGCAGACCTCTCTCCATGGTTTAAGGGTAGTCAATTTGGGATGGAGCTCTATTAACTGGTATTTTGCATCAGATACCAGTCTTTATAGTCCGTGCCTAGATTAGCCGCTCTGTTATAGAGAAAGCCGATAGCAAGGCATCTTTGATTGGTATCCTCAAATAGCGAGTGAAACTCCACCGTGGCACAGTGGTGCTGTAGAATCCTTACAACACATCACACTATTACGTATCTAGAGGAGCACGATATGCGCGTCGACGAGGTTTTTAAGCGGGCAGCATCCCAGGGCACCGCGCCCATTTCGTTCGAGATGTTCCCGCCCAAGGGCGAGCTGACCCTCGACACGGCTCGCGAAGTGGCAGGCAATCTGTGCAAGCTTTCGCCGAGCTTTGTCTCGGTCACCTGCTCGGCTGGCGGCTCGGGCAACGGCGCCACCACCGCCCCCATCGCGCATATGATTACGAGCGAATTCGATACACCCTCGGTGGCACACCTTACCTGCGTGGGCCGCTCGCACGCCGATATCGCCGCCAAGATCGACGAGTATCGCACCGCCGGCGTGGAAAACATCCTGGCCCTGCGTGGCGATCTCCCTGCCGGCGCAACCGAGGACGACAAGCCCGCCTCGGACTACGCCTACGCCCGCGACCTCATCCCCGAGCTCGTCGACGCCGGCTTTTGCGTGGGCGCCGCAGCCTACCCCGAGGGCCACATTGCCTGTGAGGATCTCAACCTCTCGGTCGAACACCTCAAGCAAAAACAGGACGCTGGCGCGAGCTTCTTTGTGACGCAGCTCTTCTTTGATAACGAGTGCTTCTACCGTTTTCGCGAGCTTGCCGACAAGGCCGGCATCACCGTGCCCATTACCGCGGGCATCATGCCGTTTATGGGCAAGTCGCAGATCAGCCGCATGGTCTTTATGTGCGGCGCGTCGCTGCCCTCCCCCGTCATCAAGATTCTCGCCAAGTACGATAACGACCCCGAGAGCCTGCAGGCAGCCGGTGTAGATTATGCCGCCCGCCAGCTTTGCGACCTCAAGGAGCACGGCGCCGACGGCCTGCACCTGTACACTATGAACCGTCCTGCGATCGCCGCGACCATTATGGAGCGCCTGGGGTAATGGAAAAACCGCACATCGATACAACCGCTGTCGAAGTGCCGGCCGACCTTGCGTCGCCGGCGCTTTACCGTGTCGATGCTGCGCACCATCCCCGTGTCGACCGTGCCGAGATGCTGCGGTATCTGGGTTACGGCGGCCAGCAGATTGAGCCCGAACTGTCACGACGTATTGAGCTTGTCGTTGAACGTCTGGAACTGGACATTGAGCCCCGTGGCGTGCGCCGCGTATTTGCCGTCGATGCCACGGGCGTGGACGAACAAAGTGAGCCTTGCATTCGCTTGGTCGGCACCAACGTTGAGCTGCGAGGTCGCGATATCTATCGACATCTCAAAGATGCCCGCTTTGCCGCGCTCATGGCATGTACCCTCGGCATGGACGCCGAGCGTCGCCTGCGCACCACGGGAGCCCAACATCCCCTGGAGGGCGCCGTGCTCGACGCCGCGTGCTCCGCTTACGTGGAAGCCGCCGTTGAGCAAATGGACCAGCAGGCCAAGACGGACGCCGCCGTTCATGGGCTCGCCGGCAACTGGCGCTTTAGTCCCGGCTACGGCGACTGCCCGCTCTCGGCCCAGCGCTCGATCGTCAATACGCTCAACGCCACGCGGCTCATCGGCCTGACCGTCACGCC
Source organism: uncultured Collinsella sp. (assembly GCA_938033385.1). Classification (GTDB taxonomy): domain Bacteria; phylum Actinomycetota; class Coriobacteriia; order Coriobacteriales; family Coriobacteriaceae; genus Collinsella. The sequence goes on from CALHJX010000339.1 coordinate 4,346, forward strand.
CACCAGCCTGCTTATGCCCACCAAAAGCGTGACCGCGGTGATCGGTCTGTTTGACGGCGAGGTCCACGACGCCCAGAGCCGCCCCACCTGCAATATCTGCCGCATGCGCGAACACTGCCGCTTCCGCGCCGCCCACACCACCTGCTATTCCAGCCATTAGGAGCCCCCGATGTTTACTCCGCTTATCACTCATGATTCTGACGGCACTGCATTGGCGGCACCCGTTGATGACGCACGTCGCAACGGTGCCACGTACAAGACGCGCACGATCGACGACCTGCGCATTAAGGACGATCGCCTGCGTGCGGCCATCGCGGGCACGGGACACCTGCTGTTCGACGGCGGCATGGGCACCATGTTGCAGGCCGCTGGCATGAAGGCGGGCGCCCTGCCCGAGCTGCTCAACTTTGAGGAACCCCAGGTCATTACCGACATTCAGCGGCAGTACGTCGAGGCCGGCTGCGACGTGATTACCGCCAACCCCTTTGGCGCCAACGCCCACAAGCTCGACGGTGCCGCCACCGTGGCAGGCGTCTTTGCCGCGGCCGTCGCCTGTGCCCGCGAGGCCGGCGCCCGCTACGTCGCCGGGGACATCGGCCCCATCGGCGCGCTGCTTCGCCCCTTGGGTACCCTCAGCTTTGACGAGGCCTACGACCTCTTTGCCGAGGAAGTGCGCGCAGGCGTCGCCGCGGGTGTGGACCTCTTTATTATCGAGACTATGACCGACCTGGCCGAGATCAAGGCGGCGGTCCTCGCCTGCCGCGAGAACTCCGACCTGCCCGTCTTTGCCACCATGACCTTCGAGGAAGACGGTCGTACCTTCCTGGGCACGAGTCCCGAGGTGGCCGCCATCACGCTTGACGCCATCGGCACCGACGTTTTGGGCATCAACTGCAGCCAAGGACCGGCCGAGCTCCGGGGACTCGCCGCACGTATGCTCACCGTTACCGACAAGCCTGTTATGGTGCAGGCCAATGCAGGACTCCCCCATGTGGACGACGACGGCAACACCGTCTTTGATATCCAGGCGCCCGAGTACGCCGAGGCCGTCGCCGGCATGATCGCCGACGGTGTGAGCATCGTGGGCGGTTGCTGCGGCACCACGCCGGCGCACATGGCGGCACTTCGCACCCTCATCGACAACCACACGCCCAGCCCGCGTCACCGCAAGCCCAGCATGTCGGTCACGAGCGCCCAAACGGTCGTGGACCTTCCCTGCGACGGCCACAAGATCGCTGTCATCGGCGAGCGCATCAACCCCACCGGCAAAAAGCGCCTGCAGCAGGCCCTGCGCGACGGCGACCTGGACTACGTCGTGAGCCAGGGCATCAGCCAGCAGGAACAGGGCGCTGACATCCTGGACGTTAACGTGGGCCTGCCCGAGATCGACGAGGTCAAGATCATCCAACAGGCGACCGAACAGCTCCAGGGCTCCACGCTCCTACCGTTGCAGATCGACTCCACCGACCCCGCGGCCGTCGAGGCCGCCGTGCGCCGCTACGCCGGCAAGCCCATCATCAACTCGGTCAATGGCAAGCAGCAGATCATGGATGAGATCTTTCCGCTGGTCGCCCACTACGGCACCAACGTTGTCGGCCTTACGCTCGACGAAGGCGGCATCCCCGATACCGCCGAGGCTCGCTTCGCCATCGCCGAGCGCATCGTGGCCGAGGCTGCCCGCTACGGCATCGGCCCGGACCGTATCCTCATCGACTGCCTGGTCATGACCGCCTCGACCAATCAACGCCAGGCCGAGCAGATCCTGCGCGCCATGTCCCTGTGCAAGGAACGCTTGGGCGTCAAATGTGCGCTCGGCGTGTCGAACATCAGCTTTGGCCTGCCTGCCCGCCCGCTGCTGGGCTCGGTCTTTTTGGCTGCCGCTTTTGGCGCGGGCCTGGACGCCCCCATCATGAACCCGGGCTCCAAGCGCTTTATGGATACCGTCTACAGCTATCGCGTCCTGAGCGTTGAGGACGAGGGATCGACCGGATACATCGAGCGCTACGCCGGCTGGACCGATCCGTATAAGATCGCCGCCAACCCGGCAGCGGCTCAGGCCGCATCGAGTGATGCCGCGCCCGCTGCTGGCACCC
>CALHJX010000340.1:0-3841 GCA_938033385.1 uncultured Collinsella sp.
TATCCCTCAAGAACGAAGGCAAAACGCTCGCCTCTTGGTCTCTCCCGTCGTCTCGCAAGACCATCGATTCAACCAAGCTCAAGACCACTTTCCCGGACGCCTATGAGGAGTGTATGAAGGCAGGCGCTCCCGTCCGCACTTTCCGAATCTATCAGCCGAAGGAGGCTGCTTAAATGACCACGCAAATCATCGACCGCCAGAACACTGCGGCCACGCAAACCGTCAACCCCTTCAGCGGCGCGGCCGCTACCGCTTCCGCCATCCCGCAGGCGGATAACCCGCTAGCAGCCTCTGATGCAGCCCGTGCCGTGGCAGAAGTTCAGGCCGCTTTGCTCGTCGCTCGCATGAACCCGCGCGACCCCGTCCGCGCGATGGATCGAATCCTCAACGCATGCACCCGCCCAACTCTGGCGGAGAGCTCGACCTACGCTTTCCCCCGTGGCGGCGCTGAGGTCTCGGGACCGACGATCCGCCTTGCCGAAGCCATCGCGCAGGGGTGGGGAAATATCCAGTACGGTATTCGCGAGCTTAGCCAGAAAAACGGCGTATCGACCGTGGCTGCTTATGCCTGGGACGTCGAGACCAACACGCGCCGAGAGGTGCAGTTCCAAGTGGCCTTACGCCGAGACACAAAGCACGGCTCCTACGCCCTGAAGGACGCCCGCGACATCTACGAACTCGTAGCCAACCAGGGCGCTCGCCGCTTGCGCTCCTGCATCCTATCCGTGATCCCCGGAGACGTGATTGACGCGGCACTGCAACAGTGCGCCGCTACCATGAACGCAACCGTCGATATCTCGCCAGAAGCAATCACAAAGCTCGTAGAGGCGTTCGCCAGATTCGGGGTGACAAAAGGCCAGATCGAAAAGCGTATCCAGCGCCGGATCGATTCCATCCGTCCAGCTCAGGTGATCTCTCTCCGCAAGATCTACGTATCGCTGCGCGATGGGATGACGACAAAGGAAGAGTGGTTCGAAGCCGAGTCCGCACCCGCTGAGGCACAGAAGCGCGGCGTTTCCGGGCTGAAAGCAAAGCTCAAGCAGACTGAGTCCGAGAAGCCCGCAGAGATCCCCGCGGCCGAACCCGAGCCAGCGACGGAACCAGTGATTGATGATGTTCCGGACGAAATCACTATGGCCCGCAGCGCTCCGGCCGACCTCAACACCTCAAAGGACACTTCAGGTGAGTAGCGAGCCGCCCCTTTTCGACATGCGTTTCGCGGGCTCTCGGGACTCTGCGCTCTGTACGCAGATCATCCCCTTCCTTGCCCGCGTCATCGGGAAGAGTCGTCAGGAAACGATCGTCGTCAACATCTGCCCGCGCGAAGACCTCGGCCTTGCGCTCAAGACGTTCGAGAAGCACGTGCGCCGCATGAACGACGCCGACCATGAGGGCCTTTCCCTCTACCGATTCTCGGTCACGGATTTGAGCGTCCGCAGTGCCGTCCCATACAAACCGGGCTTCCTTCGCATTGATGCGACGCCGCCGAGGTGCACCCGCAGCAAAGCCTTTTCGAGGAGTAGCGATGAACGAACTACAGGCGCGTGAGCAAGGCTTCTCCGGGAGGCGGCTTGAAGCTGCTATGTACACCCTTACTTTTCGATTGAAGAGCTTAGTTTGGGATAATGGTCACCACCCCAAGGTGCTAGGCGCTTCCCCTAGCGGGCGAGCAGGTTGCCCGAGAGTGTTTGGCCGATTACCGTATCCATAAGGAGAGGGAGAGTACGTACGGGGGCTGGAATACCCGCCGCCATAGCTCGGCTCTGGAGAACGAGTACCAATTTCCCCCGTGTACGGGTTGACGTTCCCGCGAGTTGACCAATTGTCATATGTGGACGAGTTAGGGCTGCTACGGTAGTGCGGAGCAACATATGTGCCGTCCGAGCGGGTATATCCATGGACATAAACGTCAGCCTGTACAGCAGATGAAGCGCCCGCGATGGCGAGAAGTGTTGCGAGGATAAGCTTTTTCATAGTCACTCCCAGAGGGTAGAAGATTTGTAATAGTTTGACACATCATCCTAGAGGCGGGAGCGTAAATATTCACCGGGAGGTGGCTTGAAGATGCTTTGACACAGCGCCTAAGATCGGGCACAATGTTCCTGCCCCGTGAAAGCGACGGGGACGGGATTGGCGTCCCGAGTCATACGGCGCAAGATGAAGCCGCCGACCGTTGGAAGCGGCTTTTTTCATCTTAGCCAAAGGGAGCGGCGTTTCACCGCCCCCTTGCAAGTCTCCTTTATGGGCGGGCTTGCGGGCCTCTTAGGAGGGCCGCTTCCGTATGAGCGGTACGCCAACCTGCAAGCCTGCCCGCCAAATCTCTTTAAGTTCATGGCACTTCACTTTCAGCCGAACTTTGGTCAAATTCTCATATGTGACTTCCCGTCACAGTTCACTCCGCCGGAAATGATCAAACGTCGGCCCGTCGTTTGTGTGTCTCCGAAATATCGTAATCGTTATGGGGTTGCGACCGTCGTTCCGCTTAGTACCACTGAACCCAAGGTTAAATCCCAGTTCAATGTGTCTGTACGGCTGGAACAATGCATCAACGACGAGTATCCCACCCTACAGTGCTGGGCAAAGTGCGACATGTTGTATACGCTTAACTATTCGCGCCTAAACGCACCGTTGCTCGGTAAGCGAGAAGGGAAGAGACAATACAATTTCATGGTGCTCCCGCCCGGAACAATGTGTGGGATATTGACGGGAATTTTGGCCGGCCTCGGCATTGAGGGCTCTGTAAAGTACGAAGGCGATACATACAAGGTTTTCAACCTTCCGTTTCTTGATACCACAACCACATTGTGGTAGAGTGCCGTTGGCACAGCATGGATTGCCATGCTTGTATCAAGTCCCGGTCCTAAAAACTCCGGGCCTCTACGGACTAGAGATAGCAATCTGCCGTAGCGACATTTCAGGCCCCTCGTTCGAAAGTTCGGGGGGCCTTGCTTTTGACAGCGCCGGGAGATTCGGGCACAATAGCCGCAATGCTTCCTAGTGAAGCAGGCGGGCTTGGCGGCCCGATCTTACGGCGCGTAGCCGCCTGTCGTTCGATTGAGCGGCGTTTTTGTTGGCTACGTGCGGATGCCCCCCTGAAACAGGGGTGCATCGAAGTCTCTGCTTATGGGCGAGGCTTGTGGGGCACCGAAAGGTGCGCAGTTCCGTAAGACTGTCCGCCAACCCGCAAGTCCTCGCTCACCATCTTGGCGGATGGCACGAGGGTTTTCAAACTCTTACGGAGACTTCACATGTCTATCCCCGCTTGTTTCTCTTTTGAGAATTCCAAAGTCCGCACGCTCGGCACCCCCGACCTTCCCCTCTTCGTCGCGATTGACGTCGCTTCAGCCCTTGGCTTTCAGAAGCCCTCGAACGCTGTATCTCAGCACGTCGACCCTGAAGACATCGTCAAGGCCGAGATCACCGACAGCATGGGCCGCACGCAAACCGTCAACTACGTCACCGAGTCTGGTTTATACGCACTGATCTTCGGCTCCAAGTTAGAGAGTGCCAAACGCTTCAAGCGCTGGGTCACCTCTGAGGTGCTTCCCGCTATCCGCAGGCAGGGCTACTACGCTGGCCCCGCCTACATCGACGAGGCCCAACAGCGTGAGATCCAGCGCGCAGTCGGCCGTCGCGCCGCCGGAGCACCGAAGAACTTCCGCGTGATCTACTCCGCCCTCAAGGACCATTTCCGCATACCGCGGTACACCTGCCTGCAGAAGAAGGACTTCGAAGCCGCACTCGCTTTCATCCAGACAGTGCCCGTCAAAACCCGCGCTGAGTGGCTCAAGCACGAAGAGGAAGAGATCAAGCGCATCGAGAGCGCCACTTACAAAGACGA
>CALHJX010000341.1:0-4946 GCA_938033385.1 uncultured Collinsella sp.
GCAGCGCCATTGTGACGCGCACGGCGACGTTCCTCGGCGTCGCCCGCGTCGGCGGCGGCGCGGTGAGCCTTGTTGACGTTAAAGACCTCGTCGTGCTTGCGCCACGGGCCGACGGATTCGCCAAAGCTCATTTTAAGGCCGGCGATAAAGCCGCCGAGCCAGCCGATCGGCGCAAACTGCACTAGCGGGAACAGCGAGAACACCCAGGTCAGCAGGATGACTGCCGCCGCTCCCGCAAAGTTGGCAATCCAGTAGTCGCGCTTGGTGATGACGCGCTTTTCGCACGCCCACTGGCCGCACAAAAAGCCGATGTAGATCGCAAAGAGAAAGAGCACCAGCGCAAGCACCACGAACGTCCAGCTCATGGGCGCTACTCCCCGTGATGGTGGCCGCAGCAGCACTCGTGGCCGTCGTCATGGCCGTGGCCGCCGCAGCACTCGTGGTCCTCGCCATGGTGGTGGCCACAACCGCACTCGTGGTCCTCGCCATGTTCGCCGCAACCGCAGCCTTCCTCGTGAGCACCATGCTCCTCGGGACGATACTGCGACCAGTCAAGACCGGCGGCGATGGCGTCGGCCTCCTCCTTGTAGAGCACCGTGATGGCCTGGGTGCCCAGCTTGGCGCCACCGATGGCATCGAGCATGTCGTAGAGCGTAAAGGCCACGTCGGCGCCGGGCAGCGCAAGCTCGCGGTCGTCGGCATAGGCGAGCGCCAAGCGCAGGTCCTTGATGAAGTGCTCGACCATAAAGCCGGGCTTGTAATCGCCGTCGAGCGCCTTGGGCGCCAGACTCTCCATGGCGCCGGACTTGCCGGTACCGCCCAGAATCATCTGACGGGTCTTCTCCAGGTCAAGGCCGCTCAGCTCGGCAAATGCCATGGCGTCCGCCATGCCGACCATGCAGGCGCCCAGCGACACCTGGTTGGCGAGCTTGGCAGCCTGGCCCTTGCCGGCGCCGTCGAAGCAGCAGATGTTTGCCGCAAAGGTGGAAAGGATATCGCGGACCGGCGCGATGTCGTTCTCGGTAGCGCCCACGATGGCCGTGAGCGTACCGGCGATAGCGCCCGACTCGCCGCCGGTGACGGGGCAGTCAAACGCCATGCGACCAGAAACCTGGGCGGACTCGGCAATGTCACGGGCGAGCTCGGGCGAGCTCGTGGTGAGGTCGATCAAGACCGCACCGGGCTTAGTGCACGCGAGCAGACCGTCACCCGCCAGGTAGAGCTCCTCGACCTCGGAGGGATAACCCACCATGGTAAAGACGACGTCGGCGTTCGCCGCGGCATCTGCCGGCGTATCGGCCCAGACGGCATCGCGCTCAACGAGCGCTGCGGCCTTGGACTTGGTGCGGTTGTTGACCGTGACGGGATAGCCGGCGTCCAGGATGTGGCCGGCGATGGGGGCACCCATGATTCCGGTGCCGATAAATGCGACGGAGAGCTTGTTTGCCATGAAACCTTTCCTTTTGGGTTGGGTGTTGTTACCAGGTTGAATACTCAGTGCCAGCGTTTGGGCCGTGACTTGAGGGCGCTTGCAACCGCAGCGCCCGCCTACTCGCCGCGCACGCGACGCGCGATGCGGTCGGAAAGCGAGGCTTTCTCGGCGCGGTTCTTACCCCAAAACGCGCAGCCCACCATGCCGGGGCCCACGTGCGAGCCGATGGTGGGACCCACGGAGCCGCGAATGATCGTGACGTCGGCGCAACCCTCCTCCTTGCGGATGGCGGCTTCGAGCCAGTCACCATCCTTTTCGGCATCGGCCGTCATGATGGCGATGGGCATGGTGCGATCGGGCACGTAGTTCTCGCGGAACGACTTGAGGATGGACTTGAGTGCCTTCTTGCGGCCGCGGTTGACGCCGATCAGCGACAGCGAGCCGGCCAGGTCGTAGGAGAGCTCGGGCTTGACGTCGAGCTTTGCCGTGAGCTGCGCCGCCGCGGGCGGAATGCGGCCGCCGGCAGCCAGTGCGTCGAAGCTCTCGAGCGTAAAGTAGCCGTGGACGTAGGTCTTTGCCTCGTTTGCCCAATCGACCAGCTGCTTGGCGGTCAGTCCCGCCGAACGCTGGCGCACGGCCTCGAGCGCCAAGAGCGCGCCGGTCGCGCAGGGCAGAGCGTTGTCGACCACGTACAGCTCAAAATCGGGATACTCGGCGCGCACGGCATCTGCCGCCTGGCACGCGGAGTTGTAGCTCGACGACAGCGCCGAGGTAAAGCACAGGTAGACCGTGGGCATGCCCTCTTTGGCGCACTCGGTAAAGAACTCGATATAGCGACCGAGCGACACAGCCGAGGTGGACACGCGGGCACCAGCGCGCATGCGGTCGTAAAACTCCTTGGGCGTGATGCTCGACCAGATGTCATCCGTGCGCTCCTCGCCATCGATAATGAAGGGGAAACCCAGGATATCGACATCGAGGTTCGCGGCGACCTCGGGGCTAAAGTCGCAGCAGGTATCGACGACGATGCGGCAACGGTCCGAATGACCGGCGGATGCGGCCTTGTCCATCAAAGCGACTCCTTACGTAAAAAGGCGGCCACCCGCATGGGATGGCCGCCAACCGTTAACTCATGCAAGTTAACGTATTTTACTCGTCAAGTGTTTCGATGCGGGGCTTGATGATGCCATATCCACCATTCTTACGGTGATACACCACATTGATGAGACCGGTCGTCGCGTTCTCGAACACGTAGAAGTCGTGGCCCAGCAAATCGGTCTGCACCAGCGCCTGCTCCTCAGTCATCGGGGTGACATCGATGACCTTCTCGCGGACGAGCAGGTCGTCGTCCTCCTCGGGCAGCAGCAGGTCGGCCAGATCCTCGACGCGCTCGACCGGTGCGACATCCGCCGCGCTAGCACCGCCCTGGCGGTTGTCCACGACCTTGGTCTTGAACTTGCGCAGCTGGCGGGTGACCTTATCGGCGGAGAGGTCGATGGCGGCGTACATATCTGCACCGTGCTCGGCAACGCGAATCACCGAACCGCGGGCACGAACCGTAACCTCGACGATTGCCGGGTTGGGGTTCGAGGGGTTCTTCTCATAGCGAAGTACAACGTCGACCGTCATGGGCTCGATATCGAAAACCTTGAGCGCCTCGCCGATCTTCTCATCCACATGCGCACGCAGAGCATCGGTTACCGTCGTCTTGCGTCCAGAAACCTTGATATCCATACGTGGCTCCAATCTGCCTCGGGGACTTACTGTACTGGCTATGTACCCATTGCCGTGCATTTAATCACGCGGATTCCTAAAGACCCGAATAACGATTGCTTGATACCGCATACCGAAGTCTCGCACTTTTCTGTGGCAAAGTGCGCTATAGGAGGGGGCCGGCGGCTTTGTATTTGGTCCCGAAAATTGGCTTTGACCTGCTAGTTTTATTGGGATGAAAAAGCCGGGCTCCCCCATCGGGGAAGCCCGGCAGTGCGTGTTGAAACCGTGAAGAGGTGTCCTTTCCAACGTATAGGAGACACCACCCCTAGCAATAACTAGCTATTGAGTTTGTTAATGTCGTCGTCGGTGATGGTGCCTTCCTGGCTGGACGAGTTGTCCTCGGAGGATGCGGTCTCATTGTTGGAATCGGAGGACTCGCTGCCGGAGGACATGGTCTCACTGGACTCAGAGTCACCCGGCTGCACGCTAGCGCCCGAAACCGTCTTAGTGGTGAGGTCGTAGGGCATCGTGCCATACCAGACAGAGTGGACCGCCTCGAGCGTGCCGTCGGCCGTAATACCGTCGAGGGCATCGCTCACGGCACGGCACAGTTCGTCATTGGACGAGGCGCCCGCAACACCAAGCGCCGAGGGCGCCTCGAGCGCACCGACATAGGAGACCTCGCTCATCAGGCGTGCAAGGTAGCCGCCGGCCGTGGAGTCGCAGATCACATAGTCGACCTCGCCGGACTCGAGCGCCTCAAAGCACTCGTTGATGTTGGAGTAGGTCTTTTGGTTGGCGGTGATGCTCTGCTTAGCAAGCGCCTCCTGCGAGGCCGAGGACATTTGGACACCCAGAGTAGACGCGTTAAGAGTATCGGTGGAAACGCTTAGCGACCCACCATCGCTAGTTTTACCGAACACGGAAGTGGCATCGTACAGGCAGGTGCCGAGCGAGCTAATGTCCCCGTCCGTGGAGTTAATCTCGCCGATAAAGATATCGGCCTTTTTGTCGCCGAGCACGGAACCTACCGAGGACGCATCGACAAAGGCGACCTTAAGGCCCATGCGGCTTGCGAGAGCGCGGGCGGCGTCAACCGCATACCCCGTGAGCTCGCCGTCGGCGTCCTGCATGGCCTGCGGCGCATCGGAAGTATCGAGGGCGACCGTCAGGGTTCCGGGAGTGACCAGGGCATCGTCCGACACCGCCGGCGTGACGGTCTCGTACTCGATCTGGTCGATCGTGGGAGTCGTGAACGTAGACAGCGGGTTGAACGCGCATCCGCTCAGGCCCAAAACGGCGATGACCGCTGCGGTCCCAGCACCTAACCGAGCCGCGTGCATCAAGCTGCCCCTCACCATGTCCACTACCCTGCCTTCTGTGTCGTATACAATCCGTGCATTGCGCGGAATATCGGGTTGTTCCTACCAGCTGACCTGGTATTTGACCCCACACTTGCGCACCGGGGTGTTTGCTCGGGAGGCCGTAGCCACCTTCACGACTGGCCCGCTCGCCCGCGAGGCGGTATTGCCCCAAAGAAAGTAGAACGGACGGTGCGGCTTACATCTAGGACGCGCCATGATCGCGCCGCGCGCACGCGGACGCTTACGTGGATCCCTTTGACCGCGTCTGTCTTGGACTAGGGTGGGCATTTCACCCATCCGCAACCACAGCCTGGCAGGAACGTAGCGCATTATAGCTAAGTTCAAGCTAAAGTTTAAGGTTAGGGACGTTATTCGCATCGCGAGTACAGATTTCGCAGGTCGGAGTGGGGCTATTCGTGCCCCCATGAAGCCCG
>CALHJX010000342.1:0-1911 GCA_938033385.1 uncultured Collinsella sp.
CTGCGCAGTCTGCCGCTCGTGGGGCATGAGCGGGGCTTGGCACGCGCGTTTCCCGAGATCGTCGAGGCGTCGCGTGCGTGCCGGTTTGGCGACTGCACGCATACCCACGAACCGGGCTGCGCCGTTCGCGAGGCCGAGGATGCCGGGCAAATCGACAGCCTGCGCCTGGAGACGTTCCAAAACCTGGCGTCATCCATGCGTGTGAGTGCTCAGATGCTCGATCCCGATGTCCATCTGTAATTGAATCTACCTATGACAGCCGTCTCCCAATGGTACGGGAGGCGGCTTTTTTATTGCCGATGCGCCCCTAAACGTGCGTTTTGCTGACGTGCTGACCAAAACCTTGCCACGAGCTTGACGGGCCGGTCAGCTTTTGGTCGGCAATTGGTTTGACACTCAAAACCAAGATCGCGATCGCACCGTTTTGCTGCTTGCCCGCTCGGACAATGGTGCTACGGGCATCCGCCCGGTGCTACCTTGAGAGGAGCGGCCGTGAACAAGAGCAAACGCATCGCCATCAGTCTAATCGCGGGTGTGCTCGCCGCGCTGCTCTGCATGGTCTACGCATCGTCGATTCGCTCGCAGGCTGAGCAGGTCCAGGCCGAGACGCTGGCCAAGTATGGCGGCGATCGCGTCGAGGTGTGCGTCGCGGCGCGTGATATCGATGTGGGCGAGACCCTCGACGAGACCAATGTCATAACCCAGGAATGGCTGACGAGTTTGCTGCCGCGTGACGCGGCGACCGAGCTGCGCCAGGTGCGCGGCGACGTGACGACCTCACGCATCCCTAAAAATGCCGTGATTTGCGATGTCTACACCAAGGCCGAAACCCACACGCTCGAGGTGCCCAAAGGCAAGGTCGCCGTTTCGGTGGCGGTCGATGCCGAGCATTCGGTCGGGGGCGCCACGGGCGTGGGCAGCTACGTGGACGTGTACGTGCAAAAGGACGGCGTGACCGATCGGCTGTGCGGTGCGCGCGTGATCGATACCAGCGAAGAGGCCGGCGCCACGCGCGAAGGCAAGATCGAATGGGTGACGCTGGCGGCCGACCCCGAAGACGTTAAGGAATTGCTGGGGGCCTCGGGCAAGGGGGCGGTCAGTTTGACGATTCCCGCCACGGTGCGCAGCAAAAAGAGCGGAGGCGACGAGTGATGAAGGCGATCTGGCTTGCATGCTGCGCGTGTGGTGATTACGGATTGCTGCAGCGGGAAGTCGAGGGCCGCGATGCGGGCGCGCAGGTGCTTCGCGTGGGTGACCTGGATGGGCTGGTGTCCATGGCACGGGCGTTTCCGTCGCGTCGCGGGGCGGCGATTATCGCGGCAGCCCTGTTCGATGCCGAAGACGTGCGAAAGACCGTTGCGCGCCTGACGGCCGAGGGCCGCGTGAGCCGCGTGGTCGTACTGATAGAGACGCTCGATCCTTCGGATATCGAGAGGCTGTTTCGCGCAGGGGCGACCGAGGTTATCGCTGCGCGCAGCATATGCGGCAACGGGCGCGCGGGCGAGGGAACGGTTGATTGCGACCGGTGTCTGACGATTGAGCCCGATGCTTTTGTTGATAGGGAACCCGGGGCGCCTCGCGCTACAAGAGGCCCGCGTGTTGATGATTGTGGAAAAGCGGAAGCCGAGCATGGTCGGTGTCCCCGGGACCCCCTTGCATACGATGAAGTCGGAGAGCCGGTGCCGTATGGCGAGGATCTTTTGGCTGTAGATATGGGATACGTGCATGGCGTGAGCCTGGTCGATGAGCTCGACGAGGTTGAGGGACTTGCCGGGAACGACAATGTTCGTGTGGGTGCGACCGTGAAGTTCCCAGATTCGGCCCCGCGGACCGAGCAGCCTGCCATGCCGGCTTGGGCGCAGCATATGAGCGCTTCCGGGGAGACGGGGACGTTGCCGCCCGTGCCGGCGC
>CALHJX010000343.1:0-3129 GCA_938033385.1 uncultured Collinsella sp.
CCTGGCCTGCGCTGCCGAAGTCGCCGACGCGCTGGAGCTGTAAAGTAGTCATTTAAGAACGTCCCCAATGACTGGTCATTTTTGTCTAGTCGTTGGGGACACTCTTTGCGAGCGATTTGCTCGTTTGTCGACGTACGGGTGTTCATTTGTCGACTTCTTGGGCTGTGGTCACCTGTTGTTTCTGTGGTGGCTGCGGGTATCTGGCTCAAAAGGGCGGGTTGGCCGTCTATGTTTACCTGCGGTTTTGTTGCGGTGCGCATTTTCGGTCAAGCTTTTCGTCAAGTGTTTGGTCAGCATCTGGTTTGCAGCCGGAGGCCTATTTTGCCCGCGCTGGTCGTGGCTGCCCACCCTCCTCGTAAGCTCAGATTGAGGTCCATCAGTTTGAGGAGGATGCCATGACTGATCACGCTTTAGATCGAGCGCAGCTGGCCGAAGCCGTCGGCAACGATATTGCCGACATGGCCCATTTTTGGATGCTGCGGAAGTTCCAGTTTTTGGAGCCGGCGCGCGAACAGTTCGAGATCATTGTCGACCCGTTGCTCAGCTATTGCACCGAGCCTTCGCAAAACGAAATCATGGCCGACAACATGGCATTTACCGATTGGCTGCTCTTCGAGCGCCCCTATCGCCATGGCAAGACGCTGCTCGAGCTGTATGTTGACGAGCCACCGGCATCGCTTTCGCCTGCCTCGCTCAAGCGGCTCGAGCAGGTGCGCGACACACAGTATTTCTCGCGCTTTGGCATTTTGGGCAAGGATCCTGCGAACGGCACGGTTGCGCTGAAGGATACGCGCACCGACCGTCGCTTTGATGTCTACGACCCGCATATCGTGCAAAAGGAGCATTGGAGCGACGGTGCGATTGCGGTGCGCCTTGCCTGCGTCGACGATGTCTGGCTGACGGCGGGACAGCTCTACCTCTACGACATAGCGCGCCTGAGCGATACGGCGATCGACGGGCCCGGCGCCGTCCATCCGGAAGACCTAGAAGATGGCTTCGACACCTCGCGTATCAGCTTCTTTTTGCGCCTGGTCCGCGACATCATGGGCGCCCAGGGGCGCTACGTAAAGTCCCTCAACATCTACGAGCAGGAGTGGGAGTAGGGGATGTGACTGGTGTCGCCCTACAGCCCTGACTTTGTCTCAATCTGTAACGTTTAGGGATAAAAACCGGTCTACCTGTTACAGATCGAGACGAACGCTTGGGCGCCGCTGGTTTGTCTAAATCTGTAACGTTTGGGGGCTGGAGAACGTCTAACTGTTACAGATTGAGACGGAAGGTTGGCGGCTGCCGAAAGATCTTGTTCTGTAACAACTAGAGGCTCAAAGACTGTCTTCCTGTTACAGATCAAGACATTTGTCAGCGGAGGCAACGGTGACGATGGTCCATTTGTCTGACGTGGTGGTGATGAAAGTGTCTAATACCGTTCTCAAACACAAGCATACGACTCGCAACACGCTGGCGCGGAACAGGATGCTCGCGCGTCTCACGGAGACGGCCAAGCAGGGTGCGCTGCTCGCAACGCATGACAATACCGAGCTCATGTGGCTGCGACGCCATGTTGGAACCGACGATATCGCGGAGCCCGAGCCGTACCTGTTCTGTTTTCAGCATGATTGGGATGCATTGACGCCGGCGGAGCGAGCGCTGAGGACTATCAAAGGGCTTGCGGAATATCATCCCGATTGGGCGTTTTGGGGCTATGACGCGGCGCTTTTGTGGGGTTTGGAGGTGCCGAATGATCTGCTCGGGCCGCGTTTTCTTGTTAAGACGGGCTGTTCGATGACGTTGAACAGCGGGTGCAGGTTGTTGCGTCCGCAGATGGCGGGCGCGCTCGAGCGTGTTGATGGCGTGCAGGTGACGTCATTTTGGCGCACGGTGGAGGATTGCTTGCTTCGTGCGCCGTTCTCCTACGGGTTGGCGATTGCCGATTCTGCACTGCGGGCGAAAGGCGTTTCACGTGGGGATTTGTGCGAGCGCCTCCGCGCCGATTGCGAGGGCAGGCGAGGGTATCGCAGGGCACAGGTGATTGCGTCGTATGCGGACGGGATGTCCGAAAACGGTGGCGAGTCTCGGTTTCGAGCGTTCTTTATTGCATACGGCTTTCCGGTTCCGGAGTTGCAGGTGGAGTTTCGCGATCCGCTCGATTCGAGCCAGGTGTTTCGGGTCGATTATTTTTGGCGGCTCGAGGACGGGATGTGTGTCATCGGCGAGCTCGACGGAAAGGTGAAGTACACCTTGCAGAACGGCGAGGGCCGGGAGTCGGTCGACCCATTCGTGGCAGAACGTCAACGGGAGTCTCATCTGACAATGCTCGGGCACAAGGTGCTTCGGTTTACGTTTGATGAACTCAAAGACCCGGGGAAGCTGGTTGAGAAGATGAGGTTGGCGGGTATTCCGCGACGGCCCGATTTGGCTGAGGAGTGGAGACGTCAGTGGTATGGGCGCTGAGAGGTTTTGTCTCGATCTGTAACGTTTAGAAGTTGTTTGAGTTCGTAATTGTTACAGATCGAGACAAACCGGTGAAACGTCGACCGAATGTCTCGATCTGTAACATCAAGGGGCCCAATAACCCTGTATCTGTTACAGATCGAGACATTCCCCTGATGTTGCTGGGGTGGGACTGCAACGTATTCCGTCCCCCACATCCCCTCTTCCCTCCGTTAACCGATATGTCTGTGGCAATCGGGCTACACTGGATAATAATGGACAGATGTTCAAGTTTTCTGAGGGGGAGGAGCTCGATATGGCGTCTGCCGATCGTTCCACGTTGTTTATCAATGCGACCGTCCTGGATGGTTCGGAACATATGGAGCCGCAGCCCGACATGGCCGTGGCCGTTGAGCGCGGTGTCATCACATGGATGGGGCCGAGTGCTGTGGCGCAGGCGCCTGCGGGTGCCGAGGTCATCGACCTGGCAGGTGCGTATCTCATGCCCGGTCTCATCAATATGCATGTGCATCTGTGCGGTTCGGGCAAGCCGGTTTCGGCGGGCGATGCGGGCGCGCTGATGAAGAAGCTCGATAATCCCGTGGGGCGCGCCATCGTGCGCCATATTCTTAAGGGCAGCGCCCAACAACAACTGGCAAGCGGCGTGACCACGGTGCGCGGCGCGGGCGATCCGCTGTT
>CALHJX010000344.1:0-16554 GCA_938033385.1 uncultured Collinsella sp.
CGCCGTTATCGTCGACCGAGGCATGGCCATGCGCAGCATCAATCGAAAACGCTCGGCAAAATTCCTCGACATGTGCAGGAGTGCGGCCGGCCGCAGCCACCAGCCGTGCCCCGTCGACCTTCTTGAGCGACGATGCAAATCGATGCGAAATGCGCCCAGCGCCCAAAACGCCCCAACGAACCTCACGTAAATCATCACATGAATCCCGATGGTCCACGACAGCCCCCTTCAGTTGCTGTGGAATAGTTCCTGTTTTGCCCCTATTCTGCCGCAAACAGGAACTATTCCACCGCAAGTTATAAAAGGGGCATCAAGAGCGCGTTTTGCAAAAGGCTTTAAGCGCGGCCGTTATGGGGCCAGGCTGGAAACGTCGGCGCACATCGTCGAGACGCTCGGGAATATCGATGTGCTGCGGGCAGTGACGTGCGCATTTGCCGCACTTGACGCAATTGCTCACCAGCTTGGGCTCGTTCGTCCGCACCGCGCTCGCCGTAAAGTATTGAGACAGCCCCGTAAACCAACTATGCGCGTAGCTCGCGTTGTAGGCACCAAAGCAGCCGGGAATATTGATGCCCTTGGGGCACGGCATGCAGTAGCCGCACCCCGTACAGGGCACGCGATTCGATTTCTCAAACTCTCCCAGCACACATGCGATGGTATCGAGCTGCTCTGTCGTCATCGAATCCGGCAGTGCGCGATCCGCCAATGCCGCGTTCTCGTCCACCTGCGCGGTATCGGTCATACCCGATAGCAGCATCGTGACCTGAGGATGATTCCACACCCACGAAAGGCCCCAAGCAGCCGGCGTCTTCAGGTACGGATCGCGTACGCCATCGAGCACGGCGCGGGCCCGCGGAGGCAGTTTGCCCGCTAAACGTCCGCCCAAAAGCGGCTCCATCACAAACACCGCGAGCCCGCGCTCGGCGGCTGCCATGAGTCCCGCCGTTCCCGCTTGGTAGCGCTCTCCAGCGTAGTTGTACTGGATCTGGCAAAAGTCCCAGTCATACGCGTCAAGCATCGTGAGAAAGTCCGCCGCACTGCCGTGGTACGAAAAGCCAATCTGGCGAATGCGCCCCGCCGCCTTTTGACGCGCGATCCAGTCCTCGATGCCCAGCGCCACCATGCGCTCCCACTGGGCGGGCGAGGTGATGTTGTGCATGAGGTAGTAGTCGATATGGTCAGTCCGCAAACGGTGCAGCTGCTCGTCAAAAAAGCGGTCGAAATCCTCCGCACATTTGCACGAAGCGTGCGGCAACTTGGTCGCGAGCAAAATCTGGTCGCGCAGACCCAGGCGCTCAAGCGAAGCTCCCACACAAGCTTCGTTACCGGGGTAGAGATAGGCCGTGTCCAGATAGGTTATCCCTTGCTCCACCGCACGGGAAATGATGGCATCGGCCGTCTTCGCATCGGGGTGTCCCGGCGCGCCGGGAAACCTCATGCACCCCAGCCCCAACGCCGAGATACGGTTACCGCTTTTGGGGTCAACGCGATACTGCACGGCCCCTCCTCTCCCATCGAAGCCCTGACAAGGCGAAACAAACCCGTCACGCCACCGAAACACATCAGAATCGCAATCGAGAACGTATCGTAACCCAGCAGAAATCGAGCCGTCACGGAAGCGCTTTAACATCAGCAAAAAGCCCGATGAAAGGAGGCAAGCGTGACCACGCGTGAGGACGCCTACCCTTATCCCGGCGAGCAATACATCCACTCGGTCGACCGTTACCAGATCGAGGTCATGGACCATCTGGACGAGCTTCCCGCCACAGGCGCTGTCATCTTCTGCACCTTCCCCAAGGTGCGCGATGGCGTTGGATATCCCGCACGCGTTTTCGCGGTCTGCCCTGCGGCATAAGCGCACAGCGCAATAGTTTCTTTTTCTTAACAGCAGCCCCGCGCGCTCACCAAACGTCCCGGCGACATACAATCCATCAGGCGCCCCTTACGCGGGCGCCTTTTATATGGGGAGATGATTCACATGCAGATCAACAAGGTCGCCTTTGTCGGCAAGGGCGGTGTCGGCTTGCTCTATGGCAGCATGATCGCCCAAGCACTCGGCAATGACGCCGTCGAATACGTTATGGATGACGCCCGTTTTGAGCGTCACGCGGGCGACGCGCTCACCGTCAACGGCAAGCCCTGTGCGCTAAAATCCGTCCGCGTCAGCGAGGCAACGCCCGCCGATCTGGTCATTCTCACGGTCAAGACGACGGGACTCAACCAAGCGCTCAAGACTATGGAGCGCGTCGTGGGACCCAACACGCTCATCGCCTCGCTGTGCAACGGCATTACGAGCGAGCAAAAGATTGCCGAGCGCTTTGGCTGGAAGCACACCGTCCTGGGTATCTGCCAGGGCATGGACGCCGTATTCCTCGACGGCGCGCTTACCTTTACCAATGCGGGCGAAATCCGCTTTGGCGCGGCGGCCGGCACGGATCCCGCAACCATCACCGCAATCGACGAGCTCTACACGCGCTGCGGCATCGCCCATACCGTCGAGAGCGACATTGCGCACCGCATGTGGGCCAAACTCATGCTCAACGACGGCATCAACCAGACCTGCATGGCCTACGGCGGGACCTACGGAAGCGCCACGGAGCCGGGCTCCGAGCAGCGCCGCTGCTTTGTTTCCGCCATGCGAGAGACGCTTGCGGTCGCCAACGCCGAGGGCATTGAGCTGACCGAGGCAGATCTGACGCAGATGGTGCACCTCATCGAGGGGATCGACCCCGCCGGTATGCCCTCGATGGCGCAGGACCGCATCGCAAGGCGCAAAACCGAAGTCGAGGAATTCGCGGGCACCATTTGCCGCCTGGCCGCCAAACACGATATCCAAGTGCCGCAGAACGAATGGCTCTATCAGAGGATTCGCGAAATAGAAAGCAGCTGGTAGCCTCGGTCGCATCGCGACGCGCGCAATACAAGCAGACAGGCCTTCGCGAGGATTCCGTCATTCGCGAAGGCCTGTTGCATTTAGCCCGAGGCTAAAACTGAGGTTTATTTTGCGATTCCGGAACCTCGTCCTCGTCATCACGGCAAAGTAGCACGCCGGCGCTTCCCAGCAACGTCGCTGCAATCAAGGCGCCCACAACCACAGGAGCGGCGCCTGTAGCGGACTGCAAGCCGGCAGCTAACGCCGCCGTCGGACCAAGACATCCGATCAAAAGGGCAACGGCGGTAACGGCGATATCTCGAGCGTTCATGGGACCACTTCCTCCACGAGAAAGACTTTGTTTCTCGTGACTTAGTGTGCCCCGCGCCCATATGCGCGGCGTACTGCCACGGTAAGCGCTCTGTTAACTCAAGCACGCACAAAAAACGGGCGCCCTTACGTTGCCCTAAAGCTCGGTAAAGACGCCCGTCCGCCAAATATCCGTGATGCAGAACAATTACCAGCCAGTGTAGTAGTCGGTGGTTCCGGCTGCGCAGCCGGAGTCATAGACCTTGCACTCGCCCTTGGATCCGGTAAACGTGGAGCCCTGAGCCTTATCGCCCGCGGCCACGACGTAGTAGCCATCGGAATCGCGCCAAAAGCCCTCGGAATCCTGCGTCCATTCGCCCGTGCGGTGGTGATACAACACGTTGCTGCTGTAATAAGTCTCGCGGCGGCCGTTATAGTTATTGACGCCGCTCGAGCGCGTCAGGCCCGAGCCGTTCGCGTAATACGCAGCAGACGCGTAAGACGAGCCGGAGCCGGCGTTGTAATACGATGCCTGACCGGCCTCAGCGGCTTCTGCTCCGGCTGCGGCAGCCTCGAGCGCCTCGCGCTTGGCATCCTCAAGCGTGGAGCGAAGCTCGTCGAGCTCGGTCGACTTGGCATCGACCTCCCCCATCGTCAACAGGCTAGCCGCACCGTCGATGCAACCCTGCAGCACAGCGCGCTCGTCATCGGTAGCATAGTCGCCATACATATTCATAATGATCTGAGCGCGCATCTCCAGGGAGTCGCGCTTTGCCCCCATCGAGGCATTCCACTCCTGCATAGAGCCATAACCATCGCCGCGGTAGTCGACGGGCTGCATCAACGTGGCCTCGGAGGGCGTTGATCCGACTGTATCGGATAGCGTTGCCGCGTGGGCATCAGTTGCGCCGGCGCCCGCCAAAAGTGCCACGGTCAGAGCGGCGGAAAGGGCGGCGGCTTTCGGTTTTCGTGAATCGATCCTCATGTAGCTGGAAACCTCCGTAGTGTGTTTTTGCTGCGTTTGAGCTGCGTGTGATTCGATCGCGCTGCATAGTACCCCGAGCAAATCGCGACCTGCGGTTTTACTCAAAAGGCGCACGTCAATTGCGTAAAACTCACATCCTCTCAACAGGAGTTTTCCACAACTCAAATGCATAAAGCGTGTCGAAAACCCTGTTTTTGCACCCTCTCTATGCAAATAAGGCGCCTGTGCAACCATTGTTCGCACAGGCGCCTTGAGCAGGCATTTTATGCAGTTATACCTATCGAGTCGCAAGGGGTCCTTGCACAAGTCGCCTTACTCGTCCAGCGCGGCGAAGGCCTGCTTCAGATCCCAAATGATATCCTCGGCGTTCTCGGTACCGATGGAAAGACGGATCGTGGAGGGCGTGATGTTCTGCTCGGCGAGCTCCTCGGCAGAGAGCTGGGAGTGCGTGGTGGTAGCCGGGTGCACGACGAGCGACTTGACGTCGGCCACGTTGGCGAGCAGCGAGAACACCTGCAGATGATCGATGAACTTCCAAGCTGCCTCCTGGCCACCCTTAATCTCAAAGGTAAAGATCGAGGCACCGCCACGGGGGAAGTACTTCTGATAGAGCTCGTGATCGGGGTGCTCAGGCAGGCTCGGGTGGTTCACCTTGGCGACGTGGCTGTCACCAGCCAGGAACTCAACGACCTTCTTGGTGTTCTCGACATGGCGGTCAACGCGCAGCGACAGAGTCTCGGTGCCCTGGAGCAGGACCCAGGCGTTGAACGGGCTGATGCAGGCGCCCTCGTCACGCAGCAGGATAGCGCGGACATAGGTTGCGAAGGCGGCGGGACCGGCAGCCTCGGCAAACGAGACACCGTGGTAGGAGGGGTTGGGCTCAGCGATCTGGGCGTACTTTCCGCTCGCCTTCCAATCGAAATTACCACCGTCGACGATCACACCGCCCAGCGAGGTGCCGTGGCCGCCGATGAACTTGGTTGCGGAGTGGACGACGATGTTGGCACCATGCTCCAGCGGACGGAACAGATACGGGGTGCCGAAGGTGTTGTCGACGACAACCGGCAGACCGTGCTTCTTGGCGATCTCGGAGATGGCGTCGATGTTGGGGATGTCGGAGTTGGGGTTGCCGAGCGTCTCGAGATAGATGACCGTGGTGTTGTCCTTGATGGCACCCTCGACCTCTTCCAGGTTATGGGCATCGACAAACGTGGTCTCGACGCCAAACTGGGAGAGCGTATGCTCCAGCAGGTTGTAGGAGCCACCGTAGATGGTCTTCTGAGCCACCACGTGGTCAGCGGCCTGGGCAAGAGCCTGCAGGGTATAGGTGATGGCAGCAGCGCCGGAGGCGACGGCAAGACCTGCCACGCCACCCTCGAGGGCGGCGATACGGTCCTCAAAGACGCCCTGGGTGGAGTTGGTCAGACGGCCGTAGATGTTACCGGCGTCGGCAAGACCAAAGCGGTCGGCGGCGTGCTGGGAGTTGCGGAACACATAGCTCGTGGTCTGGTAGATAGGCACGGCACGGGAGTCGGATGCAGGATCGGCGCTCTCCTGGCCAACGTGAAGCTGCAGGGTGTCGAAACCAAAGGTGTGCTCGGGGTTGTTGATGAACTGGCTCATGATGATCTCCTTGATCGAATATAAGTAATAAGAGTAAGAGAAGTAAGTGGCTGTCTCCTGATCACGCCGACGGGCGCAAACAGGAGCCCGGCATTCGTCTTGGTAAGCAGTTCATATGCGGGCCTCCTTTCGCATCCCGGTTCCGTGGTCGGCTTAATTACCTACCGCCTTTGTGTGTTTTGAATAGTACGAGCATTGTTTCCCTCGGTCAATCACTTAAAAGCGCTAACTTGTTATCGGTTTTATAGATAACACTCGAAAGGACGGGCGCCGATGACCCTCCAGCAGCTTCGCTTTTTGATCGCCGTGGCAGAGTCCGGTTCGATCAACGCCGCAGCCCAGCGCCTCTATACGGCGCAGTCCAATATCTCCAATGCCGTCAAAAGCCTGGAGCAGGAACTTCATATCGAAATCTTTACGCGCTCCAGCCGCGGTGTTGCACTCACCAACGACGGCACCGAGCTTTTGGGTTATGCACGCCAGGTCGTAGAGCAGGCCGACATGCTCGAGGCCCGCTACGAGGACGGCGGCACCCCGCAAGCCCGCCTCGCCATTTCCGCCCAGCACTACGCCTTTTCGGTCGAGGCCTTTGTCAACGTGGTCGAGCGCTGCCGCGATAGCAAGTTCGAGTTCATCATGCGCGAGACCACCACAGCGCAGATCATCGACGACGTGCGCGCGTTTCGCAGCGATATCGGCATCCTCTATCTGGATGACTTTAATACCCGTGTCTTGCAGAAGGCCTTTACCGATGCCCGAGCGAGCTTTCATCCCCTCTTTGATGCAAAAGTCCACGTGTTCGTCAGCGAACGCCACCCGCTCGCACGCCGTTCGCAGCTGTCCCTTGCCGACCTCACGCCCTATACGCGCTACAGCTTTGAGCAAGGCACCTCGAACTCCTTCTATTACGCCGAGGAACCGTTTAGCTATATTCCCTGCAACCGCAATATCCGCGTATCCGACCGCGGGACGCTCACCAACCTGCTTATCACCTCGAACGGCTATGCGCTGTCGACCGGCGTACTCTCCAGCGAAATGCAGTGGGGCATGGCCTCGATCCCCCTGGCAGACGCCCCGACGATGCATGTGGGCTACATCATGCATGACGACCGCAAGCCCTCTCCCCTCTTGCAGCAATACCTCGACGAGCTCAACCGCATCATCCATGCCAACCAACTGTCGGAAGACGGGGTAGAAATCGTAGATTGCTAGCCCCCGGCGGGCATGGCGCTACAATGGTCACTCACACGAAACGTACCCAACGAAAGGAACCATGTGAAGGTCATCATCTATACCGACGGCTCGGCCCGATCAAATCCGGGACGCGGCGGCTACGGCGCCGTGCTCAAATACACCAACCCCGCCGGCAAGACCTTCACCTCCGAGCTTTCGCGCGGCTACGCCAAGACCACCAACAACCGCATGGAGCTCATGGCGGTCATCGTGGCACTCGAGGCGCTCAACCGCCCCTGCGACGTCGAAGTCCATTCCGATTCGCAGTACGTCGTCAACGCCTTCAACAAGCACTGGATTGACGGATGGAAAAAACGCGGCTGGAAGACCGCCAACAAGCAGCCTGTCAAGAACCGCGATCTGTGGGAGCGTCTGCTCACCGCAAAGAGCAAGCACAAAGTGGAGTTCATCTGGGTTAAGGGTCACGCCGGCCATGAGCTCAATGAGCGCTGCGACGAGCTCGCCACCACCGCGGCCGACGGAGCCAACCTCGATATCGACACCGGCTTTAACGAGAACGACCTGTAATAGCATTTTCGCGCAGCTTTATATCCCCACGCGCTACACTCATCCTGTAGACCAAACAACGCAAGGGGGACGTATGCTGCGCATCGCGACCATCGGCACATCCATGATCACCGACGACTTTATCCAGGTCGTCAACGCCAACGACCAAGCCGCGTTTGTGGGCACGCTCTCGCGCGACGCAGATCGCGGCACCGCCTTCACCGCTAAGCACGGCGGCGAGCGTAACTTCACCGCACTTGACGAGCTTGCGTCCGCTGCCGACGTCGACGCCGTCTATATCGGCAGCCCCAACGCACTTCACTACGAGCAGGCCCTTGCCTGCATCGCCGGTGGCAAGCACGTCATCGTCGAGAAGCCCTTCTGCGCCACCGAGGCGCAGGCGCTGGAAGTCTTCCGCGCTGCCGAGGCAGCAGGTGTCGTGGCCCTCGAGGCCATGCGCCCGCTCCATGACCCCGCTTTCCACGCCATCGAGGACGCCCTGGGCGAGATTGCGCCCATTCGTCGTGCCTCATTGCGCTTTGGCAAGTATTCCTCGCGCTACAACGAGATTCTCGCGGGACGCTCCACCAATATCTTCGACTGCAATATGGCATCGGGTTCCCTCATGGACATTGGCGTCTACACCGTCGAGCCCATGGTCGAGATTTTCGGCATGCCCTCCGGCCTTACGAGCATGGCTACGCTGCTCGACCCCACCACGCGACAGCTCACGCACGGCCCCATCGACGGCTGCGGTTCTATCCTCGCCAGTTACGGCGGTGGCCGCATCTCCGTCGAGCTCGCGCACTCCAAAATTACGAATGACCTGCTGCCCTCGCAGATCGAAGGCGAGCGTGGCACTATCCAGATCGACCATCTGTCCACGCCCCGCAACGTCCGCATCGACTATCGCGGCGATGTCGTACGCGGTTCAGCGACCGAGGCACCGCGCGGACAGGGCGACAACGGCCGCGTGCTCGACCTGCCCAAATCGAGCAACACCATGGAATACGAACTCACAGACTTTATCACCGCCATCGGCGGCATCGATAACGTCAAGGAAGAGATTTGGGAGACCCCGGCGGGACGCCACGAGCTTGGCCACTACCGCGATGTCACGCTCGTCTCACTGCGCATCATGGATGCCGTGCGCCAGCAGGCCGGCATAACCTTCCCGGCCGACGCAGGCAAGCAGGCATAGCGATGGGCTTCTTCGATACGTTCTTCTCCAGCGTCACCAGCGGCAGTCGAGAGCCTCAAAAGCCGTCAAACGTCGAGCTCGAGCTGCGCCGCAGGCTTACTGTGCTCGCAAGCGACGGGGTCACTCAAGACACTCCCCTGCGCTATTTCCTGCGCTGGGCGGGGCAAGTCCAAGGCGTTGGTTTTCGCTTTACCAACACCAACCTCGCGCAGGCACGCGCGCTCACCGGCTGGGTGCGTAACATGGAAGACGGCTCAGTCGAGATGGAGATACAGGGAGCTCCGGCAAACATCCTATCTCATCTCGAGGCGCTTCATGCCTCCTACGAGCGCATGGGGACGCGTTTTCGCCTCGTAGACGCCCAGGTCCGAGCCCCACTTGCCAATGAAGACGGTTTCACTCCTCATTATTAGTATTGTGTGCTAAATACGGTATCATTTACCTACGACCGTTGATAGAAAAGAGGCGAGGCGCATGGCGGTGCAAAGAAGGAATACCAGGCAGCGAAAGCTGGTTCTTGACGCCGTGCGCCAAAGCTATAACCATCCCACCGCCGACGAAATCTACAACGTCGTGCGCGCGCAGGATGACAAAATCAGCCGCGGTACGGTCTACCGCAATCTTAATCTCTTGGCAGATGCCGGAGAAATCCTCTCGATCAAGACGCCGGGCGGGAGTCGCTTCGATCGCACCATCGAGCCGCACGCACATATCATCTGCACCTCGTGCAGCCGCGTCATCGACGTACCGCTCCCCTTCGATGCCCAGCTCGACGCCAAGGCGTCCGAGCAAATCGGCTGGCACGTCACGTCGCACTACACCATCTTCGAGGGTCTCTGCCCTGACTGTCGGTAGATGTTTGGAACATGCCTTAAAATCCACCTTTCCGCACTTTGCAGCAAAAAGTAGATTTCTAGACATGTCCCAAATGTCTACTCAGCAAGTAGACGACGCAGTTCTTCTTCGACCGTGCGCACATAGCGAACGCGGTCGTTGATGCCACGCATGCTGGGATTGCAGCTCTCCATCAGATAGGGATGGCCAACGACGTTGAGCATGTCGCGATCGTTCTCATTGTCGCCAAACGCCATCATCTCATCGGGCGAAATCCCCAGGGCACGACCGTAATCGGCAAGCGCGGAGCCCTTGCCCGAACCGAAACCGATAAAGTCCGTCCATTCGGTTCCCGACGTCATCACGTCGACACGGTCGCTAAAGAGGCGCTCAAAATGCTCCAGCGCCGCTGGCTGATCCACCTCGGGCGTCTGGAAGGCAATCTTAATGACGTCCTCGTCGATGTCCTCGGGACGGTCGACCACCGCCACATCGCAGTGGACCTCATAGCGCAAATGGTCGACGAACGCATCGTTGCCGCTCATGGTGTAGAGGTGCCCCTCGCACGAAAGGGTCACGTCGGCATGGGGATACGCAACCACGGCATTCGCGATATCCATAGCAAGGCTACGCTCCATGGAACGCTTGACAACGGCACGCTCCTCGCTCATCACCAGGGCTCCGTTTTCGCATACATAGGCGAGCTCATCGGCCACCGGGGTAAACAGGTAGCGCAAGCTCGCATATTGACGACCACTCGCCGGCATAAACACGATACCGCGACGATGCAGCTCATCGATAAGTTCAAAGGCCTCGGAACGCGGCTCGCGCTCCCCCGGATGCAGCAACGTGCCGTCCAAATCGCATGCAATCAGCTTGATTCCCTCAAGACCCATACGCTTCCCCAAAGCCTCCTATCAACAGCAAGACGGACCTTGATTGGTCGCCCCTCAAAGCCCGTCTTGCGCATACGCGCGCTTAGCCGCGCGTCTTTTTTACGATGGTAAAGTCGGGAGCCATGCTCACAACGACCTCCGCCGCGCTCGATGCAAAGCGTCGGCTGGCATCGAGCTCGCGTGTGACCGGTCCGAATCGAGTTCACGGGTAACCGTCGAGAGCCGAACGCCCTCGACGCCCCGGAGCATGCGGCCCAAAACAGGCTGCACCGGCGTATACATGCGCACGGTATGCTCGTCCGAGTCGCCTCGGAAGAGCGGCGCATGCATGTTGCCGATCTCCCAGCACGCATGCGCGAGCGCAATCGGATCCATGCGGTCAACTTCGACCAAATAAACCTCGGCGCTGCGCAGGCGCACGACAACCGCCACGGGCACCACGCCCGAACGGCCAATGGCGAGCACGTCGCCGTCGGCAAGACGACCACCGTCGGTAGCATCCAGCCGAACATCGATCGTGCGCCCCAGCTCCGTCACGCCCGCAAACGCGCATACATCAGCCTGGTCCCAATCGAGCAGTAGCTCATCGACCTCAAAGACACCGCCCAGCTCCCGGCGAAGCAGGAGTTCATAGGACGGATCGTTGAGATTTCCCAAGCATGTCGTCGAAACCAAGCGTTCAGGCATGCTCTAGCCCTCGACCTCGACGAGCTCGATGTCAAAGTTGAGGTCCTTGCCGGCAAGCTCGTGGTTGGCGTCGAGCGTCACGGCCTCGGGCGTCACGTCGATGACCACGGCGGGGACGGGCATGCCGCTCGGCGTGGACAGGAAGAGCTTCATGCCCTTCTCGATCTGCTCGATATTGGGAACCTGCTCGGCCGGGAAGGTCAGGACCATCTCGGGATTGTGCTCGCCGTAGGCATCGGCAGCAGGAATGTGCACGGTCTTCTTCTCGCCCACCTGCATGTCGACAACAGCGGCGTCGAAGCCCTTGATCATCTGACCGGCGCCGCAGGTGAACTCCAGCGGCTCGCCGCGATCGTAGGAGCTATCGAACTGCGTGCCGTCATCGAGCGTGCCGCGATAATGGGTCTTGACCTTCTTGCCCTGGTTGGACATGGTAACCTCCGTAATAAGGGCGGCGCACAACGCGGGCCGCCATGAACATATGGCGCTAACTATACCCTAGTCATACAATTCAATGACAGTTTGCAAAGAAACGCTGCAACCGGAGGAACCATGGCATATCCCGTATTTGACCTACACTGCGACACCGCTGACCGCATCGGCTGGGCCACACTCGATCTCGACCTGCGCTTTACCGCCGGCACCGACGGTTATTTCCCCGGCGACGAAACGCATCCGCAAGATTTCGACCTCATCGAGGGCAACGCCTGCGCCATCTCGCTCACAAAGATCGGCAACACGCCGTGGGCACAGTGCTTCGCCACGTTTGTCCCCGACGAGATTCCCACCGCCCACGCCGCGCGCTTCCAGGCGCAGATCATGGCGCATATGAGCGGCCAGGCAATGCTCAACCACGACCGCATGGTCAACGTGCGCAGCGCCGCAGACATTCGCCCCGCGCTCAAGGACGGCAAGGTCGCCTGCATCCACACCATCGAAAACGCCACGTTCTTTGCCGAGGACCCCGCGCTGATCGAGGTGCTCAAGAGCTTGGGCGTGCTTATGTCGTCACTCAGCTGGAACGCGCAGGGACCGCTCGCGAGCGGCCACGACACCCACGCCGGCCTCACCGCTGCCGGCATCGAGGCACTTACGCAGATGGAGCACGCCGGCATGGTACTCGACGTCTCCCACCTCAACGATGAGTGCTTTGACGAGGTTGTCGCCCACGCCACGCGCCCCTTCGTCGCCAGCCACTCCAACTCCCGTGCGGTTTGTGGCGTCAAGCGCAACCTCACCGACGACCAGTTCCGCACCATTCGCGACGCGGGTGGCATCGTCGGCCTCAACTACTGCAGCGAGTTTCTTTCCAACGACGCAACCGACAAGACCGCCGCAGACGTCACCTTCGACCAGCTGGCGGCACATATCGAGCACTGGCTCGACCTGGGCGGCGAGGACGTCATCGCACTCGGCGGCGACTGGGACGGAGCCACGGTGCCCGCTTTCCTCTCCGATGCCAGCAAGATGCCCGAGTTCCAGAACATGCTTTCCAAGCACTTTGGCAAGACCGTGATGCAGAAGCTCTGCAGCGACAACGCGCTTGCCTTCTTTGAGCGCTATTAATTTCACATCCCTTGAGCGGGCCGGCTTGCCGAACGGTCGACATGCCGGCCCGTCCCCAATCTGAAGGACCGCTTTTGACGCAGCAATTTACGCTTTTCCTACCCCAACCGGATGGGACTCCCATCCCCGTCGTCGTTACCAAAAAGCGCGTCAAAAACTTCAACCTGCACGTCACATCGAGCGGTGAGGTCCACGCCAGCGCACCGCTCGGCGCCAGCCGCGAGCGTATCGAAGCGTTTGTGAAGCGCAACAGCGCCTGGATTATCAGCCGGCTTGCCCAGCGCGAGCAACGTCAGGCGACGGCGCGAGAGCCGCTCAGCCCCTCGTCCATCATTGCACTTTGGGGCAAGCGCATCACGGTACAAGATGCGCTCGATCGCAACTTTGCATCGCCCACACCGCGGCCCAAGCAGGCCACCTTCGCAAGTTTTATGGGTGCCGACAAATCGAACGAACGCCCACAGGCCAAGCAGCGCACAGCCCTCGACGGCCTAACGCCCAAAGAACTCCAGACCCGTATCGACCAACTTTATGCATCCGAGGTCACCGCAGCGCTACGCGACATCGTGCACGCGTACGAAATCGCAATGGGCGTCACCGTGGCCCGCGTCTCCGTGCGCAGCATGAAAACGCGCTGGGGCTCATGCACGCCCAAGACCGGCGCCATTCGTATCGCACGCGAACTTGCCGCCTATCCCATCGAGTGTCTCGACATGGTTGTCGCCCACGAGCTCGTCCACCTGCTCGAGCCAAGCCATAATCAGCGGTTTCACGCCCTGCTCGACACGTACTGTCCCAACAATAGAGCTCTGTCGCAGCGGCTCAAGCAGCCGCCCCTCAACAAGCTCTAGCGTCGACTAGCGCACGCGCTCAATCTCGACGCCGCAGCTTGCCAGGGGAAGACCGACGGGAGCCCAAGGCTTATCGAGCTTAACACGCACGCCAAGCAGCAAGGGGTAACGACGCAGCAGCATCTGGGCCACACCCTCGGCTGCAGCCTCGATGAGCTTAAACGTATGCTCGCGCAGATAGCCATCAACATCGTGGCACACCGAGCCATAGTCAATCGAGGCGTCCAGGTTATCGTGCTCCCCCGCTGCACGCAGGTCGGCATAGAGCACCAGGGACACGATGAACTTCTGGCCAAGGGCGTTCTCTTCGGGATACACACCGTGGTTGGCAAAGACCTCGAGACCGTCGATAGTAATGCGGTCGGCATGGCGCAGGTCGTCATAGCTCACGTGGGGCACCGCCGTTGCGGTGGATATTTCGCCCCTTCCACGGCGGGCGAGCTCGGCACCTTCAGTCTTGGTTGCATTCTCGGGCAGTTTCTTATTACTCATCGCGATCGTCTCCTTCGTTTAGAACCCCGACCGCGCAAACTAACTACACGCGAATCGACAGGTTCTTTTTATCGTCGCTCCAGTTGCAAGCATTGCGCGCGGGGCATGCAAAGCAGGCGCGCGACGCTTTGTCGGCTGCATAGAGCAGACGCTCAAGCGGTTGGCTGTTCACGCGCAGCTTTCGATGGCCCAGAATGGCCGTCTTAATGGCTGCGGCATCGGCCGGCTCAAACGCCACGTCATCGGGCATGCCGCCGAGAATCGCATCAGCGACGCGCTCGCTTGCAACATCATGGGATATACCCGATTCATACTGTTCATCTTTGCCGATATCGTGAAGAAGTGCCGTGGCGTAAATGACCTCGCGGTCAAACTCGAGCTCTTCCTCGAGATTCTTGATCCACATAATACGAGCGACATCCAGCAGGTGGTCAATACCGTGGCGGCAGAAGATGCGCCCCGATTCCAACTGTGCAATGTTGCCCAGGTGGCGCCGGAACAGGCCGTTGGCACAGATGTAATCGATACGAGGCATGGCACCAAAAGGCGCCAGGCCCGAAGCCATAAAACCGCGACGTGGCGTTCCCTCGTCAGTATTCGATGTAAAGTCGTTGACGACCCTCATAGTTAGCGTCCCAGCATCCTAAAGAATCGCTCCTCGAGCGCCAGATCGGCCTCAAAGACGCCGCGACGAGCGAGCGTCACGGTCTTGGTGCCGGGCTTTTGCACGCCGCGCATGGTCATGCACATATGCTCAGCTTCCATGAGCACAATCGCTCCCTGGGGAGCGAGATAATCCATGAGGGCATCGGCAACCTGTGCACACAGCTGCTCCTGCAGCTGCAGACGACGGGCATAGACCTCAACCGTGCGGGCGAGCTTAGAGAGCCCTGCGACACGGCCGTTGGGGATATAGCCAATGGCAGCCTTGCCATAAAACGGCAGCAGATGATGTTCACACAGCGAGTAAAACGTAATGTCGCGCTCGATAACCAAATCGTTCGAAGCGACGGCAAAGGTTTTAGACAGGTGCTCCTCGGCACTCTGGTCCATACCGCCGGCGATCTCACCATACATACGGGCAACGCGCGCCGGGGTCTCCAGCAGGCCCTCACGAGTTGGGTCCTCGCCTATGCCCTCAAGCAACAGCTTGATGGCGGCCTCGACTTTTTCCTGATCGACCATCTGGGCCTCACTTTTCCGATTTTGCGTTCGCGCTATGGTACCACGCCCTCCGGCATCGGCCACAAGCTACATAGTATGGGTCGAATAGATCGGATCGTCCCGCCAAAGCTCCACGGCGTCGCAAAGCGCAACGATCTCACGCTCGGCACGGGCACGCGTGGCGTTCATATCAATCACGCGCTGATTGCTCGAGCCCCTAAAGCGCAACGAGATATCGTACAGATCCTGAACGAACGGGCCGTCCACCAACATGTCGAGGCAGGCCAGGATACGGTCCGTCACCTCAGTATGATGACGGCCACCCGGCATAAGCTCCTCGAGCACGTCGCCGGTAAAGCACCAAATGGTCTTGCCCGACCCCGCAGGATAGGCCGCACGCACGCGTTCGATAAAGTCAACAAGCCCCGCCTGATTCTCGGGCTCCATAGGCTCGCCACCCAGAATCGTCAGGCCATCGATAAAGGGATGGTCGAGGCTCTCGATAATCTTGTCCTCGACGGCGCGATCAAAGGGCTCGCCCGCAGCAAAGTCCCACGCGACAGAGTTAAAGCAATTCTTGCACCCACGACGGCACCCACTCACAAACAGAGAAGTACGAACGCCTTCCCCATCAGCAATATCGAAATACTTAATGTTCGCGTAGTTCAT
This sequence comes from uncultured Collinsella sp., assembly GCA_938033385.1. Classification (GTDB taxonomy): domain Bacteria; phylum Actinomycetota; class Coriobacteriia; order Coriobacteriales; family Coriobacteriaceae; genus Collinsella. The sequence goes on from CALHJX010000344.1 coordinate 15,890, forward strand.
AGGTAACTCTCCCGGGAGGCCGGGACATATCATCCCGTCCTCAAACATTCTCGGCCTGCGGCCTGCGAAACTGCGGGCGGGACGATATGTCCCGGCCTCATGCAAAGGGTAACTCAATGAACGAAGCGAACATCGAGCATAGGGTTCGAGGTCCAATAAATACTCAGCTGCAGCTCAACCGCCATTGCAAATCAATCGCTGCTGCAGCTCGAATTATTTCCGCTAAAAACTTCGAGGAGTGAGCAGACCGCACACTGCATCTCAGCTACGTCAACCTGGCCGCCCCGTAGCGAGGCCCCGGACCTTTGCTCGATATGAGTTCCGCACGAACAGGAGGCGCCAGTGGCGCCTCCGTCGTGAGCCAGGACTGTCCGAAATAGCGAGTAAAGGTCCGGGGCCTCGCTACGGGGCGGCCTGGGATGGTTATTAGAGATGCAGCACGCGGTCGCGGATCTCCTCGGTTCGGCCCTGATTCCAGAATTGGGTACCGATGTAGCCGCACGTACGACGGGCGACGTTCATCTTCTCCTGATCGCGGTTGCCGCAGTTGGGGCACTCCCACACCAGCTTGCCGTCATCCTCGACAATCTTGATCTCACCGTCGTAGCCGCACACCTGGCAGTAGTCGCTCTTGGTGTTGAGCTCGGCGTACATGATGTTGTCGT
>CALHJX010000345.1:0-7488 GCA_938033385.1 uncultured Collinsella sp.
CCTTCCACAGGGCAAAGTCGAGCGGGTCGTTCTTGTCCTCGTTCTCCTCGATGCGCGCACCCACCATCAGGTCGTCGATGTTGCGGCCCGAGACCTGACCATAGCTGGGATCGCTGCGCACGGCAAAGTACACATCGCCGTTATCGGCTGCGTAAGCGTGGCCCTGCTCGATAAGCGTCTTGATCATGGCGATCATGGGGCCGATCTCCTTGGTGGCGCGGGGGCGCACATCGGGATCGAGCACGTTGGCGGCGCGCATGACGCCGATGAACTTGTCGGAGAACTCCGTCGCGACCTCGGCAGCCGTACGGCCCTGCTCGTTGGCGCGCTTGATGATCTTGTCATCGACATCGGTGAGGTTCTGGGCGAACGTGACCTCGTAGCCGCTCGCGATGAGCCAGCGTCGAATCACATCGAAGCTGATGAACGTGCGGGCATTGCCGATGTGGATGTTGTCGTAGACCGTGGGGCCGCACACGTACATGCGGACCTTGCCGGACTCGATGGGCTGGAACTCTTCCTTTTTATGGGTAGCGCTGTTGTAGATACGCATTCGTTACTCCTTAACGGTTTTCTGTAGCAGGCAGACGGCCCAGGCGCCGATTCCCTCACCCTGGCCTTCCCAACCGAGCTTTTCGGTCGTGGTGGCGGCGACGCCCACGTTTTCGACGTCAACGCCCAGGGCATGGGCAAGGTTGGCGCGCATGGCATCGCGGTGCGGGGTGATCTTGGGTTGCTGACAGGCAATGGTGCAATCGGCATCGACAAACTCAAAGCCCAGCTCGCGCGCATAGTCCATCACGCGGGCGAGCAGCACCATCGAATCAGCACCCTCGTAGGCAGGATCGGTGTCGGGGAATAGCTTGCCGATGTCTCCCCCGCGGCAGGCGCCCAGAATGGCATCGGCCAAGGCGTGCGCGAGCACATCGGCATCCGAGTGGCCCAGCAGGCCGCGCTCGTAGGGAATGTCGACCCCGCCGATGATACATCGACGTCCCTCCACCAAACGGTGGACGTCGTAGCCGTGGCCAATGCGCAGGTTACTGAACATGGGGAAGGTCCTCTCCCTCGGCCATGCGGCCAAGCAGAATCGCGGTTACGGGACACAGGTCCTCGGGCACCGTCACCTTAAGGTTGTCGCGTGGGCTCTGGACGCAGCGGACGCGCCCACCCATGCGCTCGACCAGCGATGAATCGTCGGTACCGAGAAAACCCTCGGCGATAGCAGCGGCGTGAGCGCGCTTCATGGCGTCGACGCTAAAAATCTGCGGCGTCTGCGCGGCCCAATAGAGCTCGCGCGGCGGCGTCTCGACGATATTATCGCCGTCGACGATCTTGAGCGTGTCGATCGCGGGCTGACCGCACACGACACCGTCGAGCGAGCGGTCGCCCACGAGCACGTCGATAGCGTGGTCGATGGCCTCGGTCGTAATGAGCGGACGAGCGCCATCGTGAATAGCAACGTATTCAAAGCCCGCCGGAGCCGCATGCACGCCGGCACGGGTGGAATCCTGACGGGTATCGCCGGCATCGGCAAAGCTGATGGGCGTGTCATAGTCAAACGGGTCGATGGCAAGGCGGCGCATCTCGGCACGGCGCTCGGCAGGACACACCACCACGATGTGGCCGACCTTGTCGCTCCGATCGAACGCGCGGATGGACCAGCTCGTGAGCGGACGGCCCGCCACGTTAACGAGCTGCTTGCCGCCGGGATTTCCAAAGCGCTGGCCGCTGCCACCGGCAACGACCACGGCGCATACGGGCGCCATTATGCGTTCCCCTGTTTGGTGCCCTTCATGCGGTACAGCGAGTCCGCAAGAATGGCAGGGTTGTTGACGCCAAAGTCGCCCAGGCGCTCCGGATCCTCGCTGATGTCGTCCATGAGCTCCTGCAGCGAGCCGTACTCGTCGACGATCTTCTCGGCCACGCCGTCGCGCACGACGGACACGCGCGAAAGCGTGCGCAGGCCCAGCGGCGTCATGACGGAGTCCTCGTCCAGGTCGTCATAGCCCAGAACTGCCGCCACGTGTTGCGGGTCGGACAGGTCCTTAGGCGTCATGCGGCTAAGCTCGGCGCGGATCTTCTCGGCATTAGCCTCGGAGGAATCACTTGCGTAGTCGCGAATCATCAGGTCGTACTCGGTATCCATGCTGGAGCCGGCGAGCTGCTCGAGCTGCATCTGCACGAGCTTGCCCTGGTTGCCCAGCTTGACGATGCAATCCTTAAGCTCGGTCTTTGCCTGCTGCATGATCTCGAAGCTCGAGAAAATACCGGTAATGTCGGCGAGCGTAACGTAGTCGTCCAGCTCGAGGGCCGTCAGGCGCAGCAGGGAGCGATCGAGCGACTGACGGGTAGTCTGGAGCGTGGCAACGAGCTGGTTGACCGAGCTCATGATGGTGGTGACGGGCTGGATCTCGTAGCTCTTGCCATGAACGTACACGTTAACGACGGCACGACGGGCCGAGACCGAGATCACGATGGCGTCGGTGAGCACCGACATGCGAGCGGCTGTGCGGTGACGCATGCCCGTCTCGCTCGTGGCAAGCGAGGGATCGGGATTGAGATGGAAGTTGGCGCGCAGGATCTGGGTGAGGTCGCCGTCGATGACGATGGCACCGTCCATCTTGGAGAGCTCGAACAGACGGTTCGAGGTGAACGAAATGTTGAGCGGGAAGCCGTCGTTACCGGCAGCGAGCACGTTTTCGGTGTCGCCGACGCAGATAAGGGCGCCCAGGTGACCGGCGATGATCATGTCGAGGGCGGTGCGGATCGGCTGACCAGGTGCCGTCAGGCGGATGGCCTGTTCCATACGCTTTTGCAGCTCGTTCTTATCCAAGGCATCGCTCCCATCGTATACGCTCCATAAACGCTAAATAGTTTCTCACGGTTTGTCCCCGCGGCGCTTGCGAAATCCGATGCTTACAGAATGAGCGAACACAGCTGAGAGCCCAACCCAAATCAGCTGTTCATGTGGTAGCATCAGGATTCGCATAAATGAGGGAGTAGTCGCGTGACCGGATTCGCCTCCGGTGGCGCGGCAAGTCAACATACTGGCCGAAACGGCCTGGCTTGCCTTAATGAACGAGACTCGTGGCTGTGCGCGCAACGCGTACGCCACGGGTCTTTTTTGTTATTCCCTCAAGAGGTACACGCGGGCCCGCCCGCAGAGAGGGAGCCAGACTATGGGACTCGCAGAGCTCGTGTTGCTCGCCGTTGGCCTTTCGATGGACGCCTTTGCCGTTTCCATCTGCAAGGGCCTTGGCATGAAAAAGATCAACCTTAAGGTCGCCGTGGTGCTTGGCCTGTTCTTTGGCGGCTTCCAGGCCGGCATGCCCGTAATCGGATGGGCGCTTGGCAGCCAGTTTATGGGCATCATCGGCCCCATCGACCACTGGATCGCCTTTATCCTGCTCGCCTTCATCGGCGGCAAAATGCTGTGGGAGGCCTTTACCGAGGACGAGGATGAAGGCGACGGCAAGGATGCCGAAAAGATTGACCTAGTCGAGTACCTGATCCTCGCTATCGCCACCTCAATCGACGCCCTAGCCGTGGGCATCTCATTTGCCGCGCTCTCGGTTGACATCGTGCCCGCTGTATCGCTTATCGGCGTCACAACGTTTATCTTCTCCGTCGCCGGCGTAGCGATCGGCCACACCTTTGGCGCGCGATACGAAAAACCCGCCACCATCGTGGGTGGCGTCGTGCTCATCCTTATTGGCCTCAAAATTCTGCTGGAACACTTGGGTTTTTTGGCGCTGTAAAACACCCTTCAAAACTAAACGTCCGGGCAAGGCCTCATGCAGAGTTTTGCATGAGGCCTTTTCGTGCAGACTTTTGCATGTCATACTGATATGCAAAAGTCTGCACGTTAGGAGATCGCCGTGGATACCCTTCCCATCACCACACCGCGCCAAGCTGGCATCTACGTGCGCCAGGCACGCGAGGCTCAGGGTCTCACCCGTGCCGCCCTCGCTAATAAGGCCGGTGTTTCGGAGCGCCTGCTCGCATCGCTCGAGCTGGGCGACGCCACCGGCATTCGACTCGACAAGTTGCTGACCGTCTTTAACGCACTCGGCATAGGTCTCTTCGCGCAAAGCGATAACGACTCCATCGCATCGCCCTCCGAACATCCGACGACGATAGTGAACCTCCCTATCGCGAACTCGAATACCCTGCCAAAGCCAAGCGTAGGCAGACAACCCACTCGACAAGGAACGCCATCTTCCTATGGTGCCTTGCTGGCCCAAATCGCAGCCGAGCAAGGCCTTTCCGGCACTTCAAACCTCTCCTTTGGCTGCAAGGTTGTGAAATAAATGGCAGAGATGGAACTCGCGACCCTCATTTGTGGCGAAATCGCCGGCACTCTCCGGCAAGACGAGCATGGACTCTGCAGCTTTGCATACGCCCCAACCTATCGCGGAGCACCGTTATCGCTAACAATGCCGCTTTCCAATCGCACGTATGGCCATAACATCGTCCGCCCGTTCCTATTTGGCCTTTTGCCCGACAGTCAAGAGCAGCGTCGCGCTATTGCCACCGAGCATGATGTTGCATCCAACAACCCCGTCGCCCTCTTGTGCCATATCGGTCTTGACTGCGCGGGGGCCGTTCAGTTTTGTCGAGCCGATCAATTAGACGCCGCCCGCGGCAGGGTCTCGGCATACCGCCCGCTTACCAATTCTCAAATCGCTCACAAGCTCAAAGCAATTCGCGATGACGAAAGAGAGACATGGATGGGCTCCAACGAAAGCTGGTCCCTGGGCGGCAATCAAGGCAAATTTGCACTAGCTTGGCATGATGGCCAATGGTGCGAATGTCTAGGGTCATCCCCCACTACCCATATCTTCAAAAATGGTGTCGTTGGGTTCAAACATCAGGCCTTAAACGAATTCGTCTGCATGAAAACGGCTCGGCGTGTTGGCATTCCAACTGCCAACGTCTCCTATTACACATTTGAAGACGAAGCCGCGCTCGTCGTTGAACGGTACGACAGAATGGTCAATAGCAGCGGAAATATCGAAAGGCTGCATCAGGAGGACTTTTGCCAGGCGCTCGGTGTATTGCCAAGCCAGAAATACACCGCCGACGGAGGACCAACTACACGAGACATCCAAGAACGACTGATTAACACAGTCCCCCACCACATGAATCTTGTGCTTTTTACCTATATGTTGTTCTATAACGCCATTATCGGAGCGCCTGACGCACACGCTAAAAACTACTCGCTCATCCTTGGCAAAGGCACAAACGCGGCGCTCGCACCCATGTACGATGTCGCGTCGGGTTTGGCATATGAGCGCATGCGCCGCCGAGCGCGCCTTGCCATGAGCGTTGGCGGCGAAAATCGTGTGAGGCGCATCGGTCCAGGCGCTATCCGCCGATACCACGGTATGGGCGACCCCGCGCTGGAGGCGGCGCTCACCGATGCCGGGCTATCCGAGAAGTTTTGCTTTGCGACCATGATGGACCTCGCCTACGAGGTACCCATTTGCATGGAAGAGGTCATGAACGAATACGCCGACCTGCCCGGCATGGCGGACCTGCGCGAGCATATGCTCGGCCCCGTCTGCGAAAACTGCCAGCGCACCCTCGACCTCATCAAGGCGGATATGGGCTAGGTGTCCGTAATCTCCCATTTCCCAAAAGAAGAGAGGGGGGCACCCGTCGCAAAAGCTCGGGTGCCCCCTCACGCAATGTCATTTGCAATCCACCAGCACGTGGCTCGGACTGCTGCTAGCGCAACCTTTACGCAGCGAGGCGCTTGAGCACGTCGATGAGCAGCTCGTAGAAGCGCTCAGCTGAAGCAAGTTCCATGCTCTCGTCCGGGGTATGGACATCGGAGAGCGTCGGGCCCACGGCGATGGCGTCCAGGCCGTGCAGGGCCTCGGCAAACAGGCCGCACTCAAGGCCGGCGTGAATGGACTCGATACGCAGCTCGGAGCCAAAGAGCTCGCGATAGCTCTCGACAAAGACGTCGCGGACCGGCGAATGCTCGGCATAGCTCCAGCCGGGATACTCGAACTCAAACTTGGCGTCGAAGCCCAAGACATCGGCCAGCGTCTGCAGGCGGTCCTTGAACTCGTTCTGCAGCGAGGTGATCGAGGAGCGCGGGGACAGCATGATCTTGACTTGGCCGTCAGAGGTGGCAACCACGCCGATGTTGGAGGAAACCTCGACGGAGCCGTCGGTGGCGACGTTGCGGCGGATCACACCGTTGGGGGCAAGACGCAGAGCGCGAATAAGGGCAAGTGCGGACTTCTCGTCCATAGCCTCGACCTCAGTGTTGTCGGCAATCTCAACCGTGCAGGTAAAGCCGGGGTCGAAGACCTCGAGCTCGGCAGTAACGTCGGCGATGATGCCCTTTGCGATCTGGGCCGCGGCCTCGGCTGCAGCGTGGTCGGCGTAGACCAGCTCGGCCTTGCACTCACGGTTGATGGCGTTGTCCTTGGTGCCGCCGTTAAAGCTAACGATGGCGGGCTCGCCGGCAACCATCAGGCGGTCGATGATGCGGGCCATGATGAGGTTGCCGTTGCCGCGCTCCAGGTTGATATCGCTGCCGGAGTGGCCGCCCAGCAGGCCGGAGATGTCGAGCGTGAGGGTGCTACCGGTCTTGTGCTCGCGCGCGATCGGGCAGGTGTAGGTAACGACGACACCGCCGGCGCAGCTGACGGTAGCAACGCCCTCTTCCTCGGAGTCAAGGTTAATCATGGTGCGGGCGCTAATCTGGGACTTGTCGAGCGTCTCGGCGCCGACCAGGCCAGTCTCCTCGTCGGTGGTGAATACGCACTCGAGGGCGGGGTGAACGATCGAATCGTCATCGAGAACAGTGAGCATCAGAGCGACAGCAATACCGTTGTCGGCGCCCAGAGTGGTGCCGTTAGCGGTGAGGACGCCGTCCTTGACGACCAGGTCGATACCATCAGTCGTAAAGTCGTGCTCAACGGAGCCCAGCTTGTCGCACACCATGTCGATGTGGCCCTGCAGCATCACGGTCGGGGCATTCTCGGCGCCGGCAGATGCGGGCTTGCGAATGATGACGTTGTAGACCTCGTCCTGATACACATCGAGACCGCGCTCCTTAGCAAACGCGACCAGGAAATCGCTGATGCCCTTCTCGTTGCCAGACCCACGGGGGATCGCGCTGACCTCCTCAAAGAAATGGAACAGCTGGGCGGGCTCGTAGCCGGTAATCTTGTAGTCCATGGTGCCTCCTTGGCGCAACTGGTTAGACAGTAAGACATGCGCCTTGTATATTCCCAGACTTTACGTGCATAAACCAGTCGAAAACGCCGAGCGCCCTCGCATCATCGGCTAACGGTGGACCGCATAGCGTAACGGTCACAACTTCGCAGTTCTACAAATCGAGGCGCCCTTGCCAGAGTGCCTCGATTGCGCGTGTCAAATTGTCGCCACGCCCTACAGCGCGCCGGAACCGGCTTGCATCATGCCGCCGGGGCCCGAGGTCACGCCGCCGCTCACGGGCGCGGC
>CALHJX010000346.1:0-2074 GCA_938033385.1 uncultured Collinsella sp.
AGCGCCTCGGCGCCGCCCTCGCGGTAGAGCCTGCACCAGCGCTCCAGCGGGGACTTCGACCTGATCCCGAACTCGGCCATGGCGTCGGCCTTCGCCATCCCGCCGTCGACCACGGCCGACGCCGCGGCGACCCTCTGCTCGAATGTGTACCTGGATTGTTTCCCGCCCATGGACAGCAGCGCCTCGCTTCCGAACGCCCGGTATACCCACTGCCATTCTCTCACGGTCTCGCGGGGGACGGATAGGGCCTCGGCCGCCGGCTTGCAGCCGACGCCGGCGTCGAAGAGCTCGACGGCCCGCCTCCTGGACTCCAGGTCGTGCTTCACCCTGAGGTCTATACTCATGGAAAACCTCCCATTTCCCGATGTCCAAGAAATGGGAGGCAGTTCACTGTCCCCTTTGTGGCGGTTTTCGACAAAAAGAAGCCGCCCCGATAACAGAGGCGGCATCAAGCAAGTCCATTTCTTAGCGTCCCTCAAGACCCAACGAGAACGCAGCGATGGAATCGAGAACCGACAATAGCCCGTTCGCACAGATAGAGGCAGAGATTCAAGGTCAAAGTCCGGCTTAAACGGCTTAGCTATCGCACGTCACATTGTTCTCGTCGTCCCCCTATCGTATTTATAGTGCTTATAGTGAAAATAGTGAGTTTAGTGAGAAGAGTATCGCTCAAAACTCGTGGACTCAATTATTGACCTCACGCCCAGAATGAGTGGGGCAAATACTTCTATTAGAGGTCAAATCGAAGCCCAATAGGGCCTTTTCGCCCCGTCATTTCGACCGATCGCTTTCTTTTGAATATTGTCGTAAGCTGGTATCACTTATCTTAATGAATGCATACTGTTTGCGAGGTACCCGCCGTGAAACGCTCCACCTATATCGGCCTGCTCGTCTTAGCGTTTGCAATTACCGCAGTCGGCGTGGGCATTATCTATCTCGCATTTCTCCCTGCCTCGGCAACGCAGGCGGCGGTTGAAACCGTAAGCTACCCCATCGAAATCCTCACCGATATCATCAAACCCGATTCAATCACCGTCGATTTCGACGGTACGCCCGCAGCGCTTGGGGTCAGTAACTATCCCCGAATCGAACTTGGAGCCACGCGCTATACCCAAGATGAGCAGCTTATCGGCAAGGCAACCAGTTTACTCAAAGGCAAGACGTTTAAGCGATGGTACGGCGCCGCAATATATCGAGCCAAGAATGGCCAAATGGTTGGCGGGTATTATTCGACCCTTGAGCTCGATGCGGCAAACGGGAGCAGATTGTGCAACGTCTCATACGACCCCGGCTACGTGGACAATGAAGGACCGGGGGTCTATATCTCGGATGGCGACGTAATCTACGTCATGGAGGGCGACCAGACGGCAGTCGTCGATTTTATGGATCGGTGTACCGAAGATGCCTACGAACAAACTTGCGAGCCCGATCCGCAGACAGCGCGCAACAGTGGCTCGTCACGCACTTGGCTATTTGACGATGAAATAACCTGGACCCCATCGAAATAAGGTCCCGCCGGGCAGGCAACTTTGTGGTGGTCCCGGTCAATTATTAGCGCCCCTCAAGACCCAACGAGAACGTCGCGGTAGCCCCGGCCACACCTTTCCCTCGGGCGACCCTCGCGAAGCGCGTGAGCACGAGGGAAAGGTGTGGCCCCGGGCGGACAATTAAGTGCGTTACTCGGCAGCTGCCTTGAACTTGTTGTAGTTGATCAGGCAGCCAGCCTTGACGATGGCACGCTCCTCTGCCGTCATATCGGCAATGTAGAGCTCAATCTGCTCGACCGCACCATCGGCGCGCACCACGTAGGCGGCGATGCCCTTCAGGTCGCCATCGAGCGCGGCGCGGATACCCGGCACAAAGACGTAGTCGCCCACCTCAAAGCTGGGCTCGGCCTCCATCTGGAAGGGCACCATGCCCCAGTTCATCACGTTGGAGCGATAGCGCTTGGTGGCGTACTCGCGGACGATGTTGGCCAGGCCGCCAATTACGCGCTGGCAGCTCGCGGCCTGCTCGCGGGCAGAGCCGTCGCCGGGCTTGTTGGCGAAGACGGCGGAGCCGAACTGCGTCGTTC
>CALHJX010000347.1:0-1526 GCA_938033385.1 uncultured Collinsella sp.
CTAGGCGCGGTCCAAGAAATCGTCCGCACCCCCAACAGTCCCTATTTCACCGCAATTTATGAAGGGGATGGGGCTACTTAAGTGCGCCGGTCACCGTGCCGCCGCCGAGGACGATGTCGCCGTGGTAGACTACAACGGCCTGGCCGGGGGCGATGGCTCGCTGCGGCTCGTCAAAAGTCAGCAGCATTTGCCCGTCTTCGCCGCGCGTAAGGGTCGCTGCCTGGTTTTTCTGACGGTAGCGGTACTTGGCGCCCACGCGAATGCCGCCGGACGTGAGCTCTGCCTCCATGCGGTCGGCAGGGGCGCTCCAGATCCAGTCGTTGGCCGTGAGCGCTGTGGCCGTCAGGTCCTCGGCCTCGCCCAGATGCACAGTGTTGTTGGCGGCATCGACGCCCGTTACGTACACGGGGTGCGCCATCGCTACGCCCAAACCCTTGCGCTGACCGATGGTATAGCGCAGCGCGCCGTTATGGCGTCCGACTACGCTGCCGTCGCGCCACACAATGTCGCCCGGTGCAGCGGGATGTCCGCAGCGTCGCTCAATATAGCCCGCGTAGTCGCCGTCCGCGATAAAGCAGATGTCCTCGCTCTCGGCCTTCTTGGCGTTGATGAAGCCCTGCTCGGCGGCAATGCGGCGCACGTCGCGCTCTTTGTCCAGGCCTGCCAGCGGAAAGATTGTGCGTGCCAAGCGCTCCTGCGTAAGCGAATACAAAAAGTAGCTTTGGTCCTTCTTTGGGTCCTCGCCACGGTGCAGCTGCCAGGTGCCGTCGGACGCCTGGCTCGTTTTGGCGTAGTGACCTGTGGCGATGTAGCCGCAGCCCATATCGAGCGCTGCATCGAGCAACGCGCCAAACTTAATGTGGCGGTTGCAGATGATGCACGGATTGGGCGTCAGCCCCTCCTGATAGGCGCTCACAAAGCTCTCGATAACATTGCGGTCGAAGGTCTGCTGCAGGTCGAGCACATGGTGGGGTATCCCCAGACGCTCGGCGACGGCCTTTGCATCGGCGATGTCGCGGTCGACTTTGCTCGTGCCCGTGACGGGATCGGGCGCGGGACAGGTGAGGCGCATGGTGGCGCCGACGCATTCGTAGCCCTGGCTTTTGAGCAGGTACGCGGTCACGCTGGAATCGACGCCGCCGCTCATGGCGACGAGCACGCGCTTGTTGTGCATGGGGAGGTTCTCCTTGGTGGCATGTGGCCAAAAAAGAAAAGCGGCGCGGGAGGCTGGTTCCGCGCCGCAGACATTGTAGCAAGTTCGGACGTCTCGTGGGACACCCTAATGAGATGGGCTCAGACAGCCAGAAGAGAGGGGAGGCCGGCGTGCCTTGGGCCTATCGACAAGTGACGGGCCCTTAGTCCTGGAAGAGTGCCGTGGACAGGTAGCGCTCACCGGTATCGGCGAGCAGCGCCACGATGGTCTTGCCCTCGTTCTCGGGGCGCTTGGCCAGCTGCAGTGCGGCCCACACGGCGGCGCCGGACGAAATGCCCACGAGCACGCCCTCCTTGTGGCCCACGGCGCGGCC
>CALHJX010000348.1:0-1428 GCA_938033385.1 uncultured Collinsella sp.
TCTCATGGGCTTGAGACCGGCCGGTGGGTGCATGAGCTATGCTCCTTGTGGGACCTGCCCGGTTGTGAGGACTACTCTCGGGAGAGACATGATGTTCGGAGCGGTTATTTCCAGTTGAATGTGTAGCTTTGGTCCGGCTGTTCCTCGCCATGGGTGGTGACGGTCGGGATGTTGCCGTGCCAGGTGACGGTGAAGTTGCCCGAGCCTAATGATTTGCCGTCGTTGTGCAGATCCGTTTTGATTTCCGTGACGTTCTCGGAACCGATAACACTGGGATCGGTGTCCCAAGAGACTTTGACCGTGATGCTGCTTGGGCCGAAGAATATGGGCGAGCCGAGTTCGCTGATGGTCACTTCGCAGGTGCCGTCAGCGGATTTCGCGTTCACGATGCGATGCGACATATCCGTTTGCATCCATATGAGAGTGCAGCCTCCAGCCCAGATCAGCGCGATTGCGAGAATGATATGCTCAACGATGTGTGCCGCTTTATGCGAGTATCCTTCGGTCATAAATGTCCCCACGCTCGTGTCATCATGCCATAGCCTTCAACCGGAGCCTTTTCATCAGTCGTTGAAAAGATGATTGGCGATATCGCCCCGACCGCCGAAGCCGGACGGCACGTCACCCGAAGAGTTCTTAGCGAAGTCGAACAATCCCATGGCCATGCCTCTTTACCTTTGGGAAACCAATATGCCTACCATATCAGTTGTCGGCGTCATCGCCGAGGCTTGCGATTTGCGGAAGTGGCCCATATCCATGCATCGCGTCATGAAACGGTACGCCGTCTCGCGCGTAATTCGTGCCTGTAGAATCTTTAAAGACCAAGTTTGAAGGGAGCGGAATCATGCCACGCAAGCTGATTATGTGCGGGGACCATCCGGTTCTTGCGTTCGAATACGATCCCGAGTCCGGTCGCGCGTGCTCCTCTGGCGAGGTCCTTGACCATGATCGTCTGCCCCTGGAGTTCACCACGCACGGCAAGAGCGCGCTGTATGTCAAGAGGATCGACGAATGGTGGAGGTCCCGCGCCATCCCCTCCACCCGCGACGGCATCCGCCGCGTGCTCGAATCGCTTGGCGCGGCATCGACCGGGGAGCTGCTCGACCGGACCTACGGTTTGAGCCTGTCGGACCAGTACTGGGTCAGACGCGAGGACGACCCGGCCGAATGGAAGGACGTCAACTTCTTCGACAATCCCTTCGACGAGGCATTGGGCGAGATCCTGCTCACCTCGTACTCGTCATCCCATGACATCAGCCTCAACGCGCCCGACGTGTCCACGGGCGGCGACCTTCCCAAACGCTGGACGATCGACAAGGTCACCGGCAGCAGGCTGCTCGTCAAGTCGGGCCGCACGGGCCAAGAGCCCATGAACGAGGTCATCGCCTCGAAACTCTGCTCGAGACTGGGCGTCCCGTCCGTCCGATA
>CALHJX010000349.1:0-3021 GCA_938033385.1 uncultured Collinsella sp.
AAGTGTGTCCCGGAATTCTTGTCTGGAATGGGATGCAGTTTCCGCTTACGGCCCCGTTGGGAAACTCCATCCCACTCCGATCGCAAATTCCGGGTCGCATTTTCCGCCAGAGCCCTCAACTGGAAACTGCATCCCACTCCAAAGGCAAATTCTGGGACGCACTTTCCGAAACCCCATCCATCAGGAAAGCCCTTCCCACTCTGCATACATCCAGCGAACGCATGCGAGTGTGTCGTCCAGGACGGTCTCGTCATCGGGGTGATGGAAAATGTCACCCCAAACGCTTGCCACGGTTGCGCCTATGAGTGTCAAGAAAAAAGCCTCGAGAATTTCGAGGCTTTCACATTTGTATTGTTTTGCACGAAGGACCGCGAACGACGAAGCTACTCGCCCAAAACGGCCTTTTTGGCGGCTGCAGCCATGTTGTCCAGATCTTCCTTGGTGGGGTGATCCTTTGCGGCGACCCAGTTATCGAGCAGCATCTTAAAGCGGACATTGTCGGGATCTTGCTCGAGCATGGCCTCGTAGCGCTGCTTGACCGCGGGACCCATCTTGCCCTGGCACATTGCCCAACCCACAAGCTCGGCATCCTCGGCCAAATTGGAGGTCACGCGATTGATAATCTGCTGATAATAGCTCTGGTCGGCGCCAAAACCGCAGGTACCAAAGAGGAAAACGCGCTTGCCGTGCAGAGCGGAGAGCAGCGCGGCAACCGAAGGCGTGCACGCGCCCTTGTCGCACCAAAAACCGACGAGCACCGTGTCGGCCGCGCAGGCGCCCTGCGCCTCGAGCGCAACCTGATCTGCATCCGCATCGTCGCTCAACGCCGCGGCATGGACAAACTCAACGCCCGCAGCCTGCAGAGCGCGCTTGATCGCGCCCGAAACCATCCTGGTATTACCGCTCTTGCTGTTAACCACCAAAGAGCACGTCATAGTCACGTTGCCTCGTTTCCCCCAAAACTAAAGCCACTAATGCAATTTATTAGATGAATATCTTAGTACTAACAACGCAGATGTAAACCATCTGCCGCTAATCGGTAGCCCCTACTGGGCAAACTGGCTGCGGTAGAGTTCGGCGTAGAAGCCGCCTGCCGCTAGCAGCTCGTCGTGCGTGCCGCGCTCGATAATCCGGCCGTCGCGCATCACCAGGATGCAGTCGGCGTTGCGAATCGTGCTCAGGCGATGCGCCACCACAAAGCTCGTGCGGCCGGCCATGAGCTCGTCGAATGCCGCCTGCACCTGCAGCTCGGTGCGAGTATCGATGCTCGACGTTGCCTCGTCCAGCAGCAGAATCGCCGGGTCGGTGAGCATGACACGCGCGATGCACAGCAGCTGTTTTTGACCCTGGCTAAACGTGCCGCCGTCCTCGCCGATGACTGTATCGTAGCCGCCTGGCAGCTGCACGATAAACTTGTGTGCGTGCGCGCACTTGGCCGCCTCGATAACCTGCTCGCGCGTGGCATCCGGGCAACCGTAAGCGATGTTTTCCGCCACCGTGCCCTCGAACAGCCAAGTGTCCTGCAGCACCATGCCAAAGGCACGGCGAAGGCTTGCGCGCGTGTAGTCACGCGAAGACCTGCCATCGACCATGATGCGTCCGGCATCGATATCGTAAAAGCGCAGCAGCAGGTTGATGAGCGTCGTCTTGCCGCAGCCCGTGGGGCCGACCAGGGCAAAGCGCATGCCGGGCTTAGCCTCGATGCAGATATCCTGCAGCAGTTTGCGGTCGGGCACGTAGCTAAAGTCCACATGCTCAAAGGCGACCTCGCCCTGCGGGGCGGCAAGTTCCACGGCATCCGCCGCATCGGGCTCCTGCTCGCGGGCATCGAGCAGCGCAAACATGCGGCGCGCCGAGGCGTACGCGGTCTGGATCTGCGTAATGACATTGGTGACCTCGTTGAACGGCTTGGTGTACTGGTTGGCATAGGACAGGAAGATCTGCACGCCGCCCACCGTAAGCGCCGCGGGCACGCCCGTGATCACGCCCACGCAGCCGATCACAGCGACCACGGCATAGATGATGTTATTGATAAAACGCGTACCGGGGTTGGAGAGCGAACCCATAAACTGCGCGCGCTCGCCCGCGGTGTAGAGCTCGGCATTGAGGGCATCGAAGCGCTGCTGGGCGTTGGGACCATAGGCAAAGGCATCGACAAGCTTTTGCTCGCCTACGTACTCCTCGATATGACCACCGAGCTGCCCTTGAATACGCTGCTGTGCCGTAAAGCTTTTGTTGGAGAGCTTGGCGATAGCACCGGCTGCAAAAATGGAAAGCGGCGTGACGAGTACCACCACGAGCGTCATGGTCAGGTTGATGGAAAGCATAAACGCGAGCGTGCCCACGATGGTAATAACACCGGTGAAGAGCTGCGTGAAGCCCTGCAGCAGACCGTCGCCCACCTGGTCGACGTCGTTGACCACGCGGCTCATGAGGTCGCCGTGGGCATGGCTGTCGATAAAGCTGAGCGGCATGCGGCTGAGCTTATCGCTCGCCTCCACGCGCATGTCGCGCACCGTTTCGTAGGACAGGCGGTTGACGCAGTAGCCCTGCAGCCACTGGAAGGCCGCGGCACCTACCACGACGAGCGCGAGTTTGGTAACGAGCGGCAGCAGCGCGTCGAAGTCCACCTGCCCGGCGGCGACGATAAGGTCGATGCCCTCGCCGATGAGAATCGGCGTGTAGAGCTGCAGAATCACGGAGATGGCGGCACTCACAAACGACGCAACAAACGAAATGCGATGCGGACGAACGTAGCCCATCAGACGGCGAGTCACCGCACCCACGGGATAGCGCTCGGGGTCGCCGGGCTGGCGCGGACCGTCGCCCAGGTCGTTGAGGTTATCGTTACCGGACACGTTGGCCGTCATCGTGGCGACCGAACCGGAGGAAGTGTACGGATTCATTTAGCAGCCCTCCTTTGCGCAAATGGATGCCGGGGCAGTCGGGGCGGACGCGGGGCTTAGGGTGGACGCGGGCGCCGGAGTGGGCGCGAGCGCTGCACTCCCCTGCTGGCCCTCG
>CALHJX010000350.1:0-10180 GCA_938033385.1 uncultured Collinsella sp.
CCAGGCTATGGGCGGCGTCGTGGCATTTATTGATGCCGAGCACGCGCTCGATCCCACGTATGCCGCGCGTATCGGCGTGGACATCGATGAAGTCCTCATTTCCCAGCCCGATACGGGCGAGCAGGCGCTCGAGATCGTCGACATGCTCGTTCGCTCTGGCGCCATCGACGCCATTGTCGTCGACTCTGTCGCCGCTTTGACTCCGCGTGCCGAGATCGAGGGCGAGATCGGCGACACTACGGTCGGCCTTCAAGCCCGTCTGATGAGCCAGGCGCTCCGTAAGCTCGCAGGCTCGCTCGCCAAATCTAAAACGACCTGCATCTTCATTAACCAGCTGCGCGAGAAGATCGGCGTCATGTTCGGCAACCCCGAGACCACGACGGGCGGCCGTGCCCTCAAGTTCTTCTCGTCGGTGCGCATTGATATTCGCCGCATCGACAGCATTAAGCTCAAGGACGAGGTTATCGGCAATCGTGTGCGTGCCAAGGTCGTTAAGAATAAGGTTGCCGCTCCGTTCCGCTCTGCCGAGTTCGACATCATGTACGGCACGGGTATCTCTAAGGAGGGCTCGATTCTGGACATGGCCGTCGAGTGCGGTATCTGCAAAAAGATGGGCTCTTGGTTTGCTTACGGTGAGGACAAGCTCGGTAATGGTCGCGAGGCCGCTAAGGCCTTCCTGCGCGAACACCCCGATTGTGCTGACGAGATCGAGCATAAAGTTCGCCTCGCCTGCGGCCTTGAATTCGATGACGATGCTCCGTCCGAGGTCGAGCTGACCGATCAGCCCGAAACTGAGGAGTTCGATGAGCTTTACGCCATCGATGGCTCCGCGATGCTCGATGATGACGACGAGTAACGGATGCCCTTATGTCGTATACGGTGACCGAGGCCACGGTCGTCTTTCCCGATAAGAAGGCGACCTCCTCGTTCTCGAGTGGGTATGCATCAAAAAAGCCTTGTGCACATATCGACTGCGAGCTCGAGGGTGGTTTTGAACGATCCATCTGGATTCCTGTTCGTGTCGCGCGCCTGTTCCTTAAAAATCGCCCCGATCTTCCTTGCGATTGGGATGAGTTTCGCGAGGCGGTGCAGCTCATTGAGCGTAAATGCGCGCTTACGATGGTGACTGAGATGCTGTCGCGCCGCGACCATGCCACGGGTGAGGTCCGTGACAAGCTGGCTCGCTACGGTTTTCGCGCGGCCGCGATTGAATTCGCCGTTGAGCGTGCCATTGAGTATCGCTTTTTAGACGAGAACCGCTTTTGTTCGTATTTTATCGAGGAGCGCAAGCGACGCGGCTGGGGACAGCGCAAGATTGAGACCGAGCTTAAGCGCCGCCATGTCGTACTCGATGATATCCCCGGCTATCCCGAGGATTTTTTCGCCGTGGAGGACGACTTGGCTCGCGCATCGGCTTTGCTCGCGAAGCGTCGTGTTCCCGAGACACGTGGATTCGAAAAACTCGTCCGGTTTTTGATGGGCAAGGGCTTTTCGTACCACATCGCCGCCGATGCCGTTAAGGCGCGTCTGGATGCCGAACGTGAGGAATGCGCAGTTTAGACACATGCGTTTTGTGTTCCTGCCGTTCACCGCGTTTTAGATGCCTTGCTGGGTCCATTTATTTGACAGTTGTTGCGGTTCAACGTACGATAAACACTGTCATTTGCTTTGTGATATGTGCTCATCTTTGATGAGTTTGTTTATATGTTTATCTGTATCCGACCCGCATAAGCTGCGCCCATATTACTCAAATGTCGCGAGCCGTTCGTAAGGACGGTTCGCTTTGTTGTGTAACGAATCCATAAAAAGGAGTGAGCATGCCTATCATCGCAGCGCTCGTTGGCATCGTTTTGGGTGCCATCGCCGCCATTGCCTACATGCGCACCGCCAAGCAGGGTAGTCTTCACGAGGCCGACGAAAAGATCCAGTCGGCTCACGCACAGGCTGAGTCCCTAATCGGTGATGCAAAGCGTCAGGCCGAGACCCTCAAAAAAGAGGCTCTGCTTGAGGCAAAGGAAGAGATCATCAAGAATAAGCAGGCTGCCGAGGCCGAGGACAAGCAGCGTAAGAGCGAGATTCGTACGCTCGAGAACCGTGTGATGCAGCGCGAGGAGTCCCTCGATCGCCGCAACGATGCCCTCGACAAGCGTGAACATCAGCTGTCCAGCCAGGCTGGCCAGGTCGAGAAGCGCTCCCGTGAGCTTGAGGAGCTTTGCGCCAAGCAGACCTCGGAGCTCGAGCGCATCGCCGACCTGACCCGCGAGGATGCTCACAAGGAGCTTCTCGACAAGGTTCGTGGTGAGGTTACCCACGAGGCCGCTACGATCATCCGTGAGTCCGAGCAGCAGGTTCGCGCCGAGTGCCATAAGACCGCCCAGGAGATCTTGTCTCTGGCGATTCAGCGCTGTGCCGCCGATCACACCGCCGAGGTCACCGTTACCTCCGTGCATATTCCGTCTGACGACCTGAAGGGTCGCATCATCGGCCGTGAGGGTCGCAATATCCGCACCTTCGAGCAGGTTTCCGGCGTCAACCTCGTGATCGACGATACGCCCGAGACCGTCGTGCTTTCGAGCTTCGATCCGGTCCGTCGCGAGACCGCCCGCGTCGCCCTCGAGAACCTTATTGCGGACGGCCGCATTCATCCTGCCCGAATCGAGGAGATGTATCACAAGGCCGCCGACTTGGTTCAACAGCGCGTGCGCGAGGCTGGCGAACAGGCTGCCTTCGATACCGGTATCCACGATCTGCACCCCGAGATTGTTAAGACCCTTGGTGCTCTGCGCTACCGCACCTCGTTTGGTCAGAACGTGCTCCAGCATTCCCTCGAGGTTTCCGACCTGTGCGGCGTGATGGCTTCCGAGCTTGGCCTGGACGTTGTGACCGCCAAACGTGCTGGCCTGCTTCACGATCTTGGCAAGGCTATCGACCATGACGTCGAGGGTCCGCATGCCGTTATCGGCGCCGAGCTAGCCCGTCGCTATGGCGAGAAGCCCGTTATCGTTCACGCTATCGAGGCTCACCACGCCGACGTCGACCCCAACACGGTGCTCGATGTTCTGGTCCAGGCTGCCGATGCCGTTTCTGCCTCTCGCCCCGGTGCCCGTCGCGAATCGGCCGAGAACTACATCAAGCGCCTTGAGAAGCTCGAGGAGATTGCCAACTCCCATGACGGCGTCGAGCGTACCTATGCCATGCAGGCTGGTCGCGAGGTCCACGTCATGGTTCAGCCGGACAAGATCTCCGATGCTCAGTCCACGGTCTTGGCTCATGACATCGCCCATCAGATCGAGGAAGAGATGGAGTATCCCGGTCAGGTGCGCGTCGTCGTGATTCGCGAGAGCCGCGCTGTCGATATCGCTAAATAACATGAACGACGCGAACGAGCTCATCTCATTTATCGCGTCGATGTCGGGGGAGGGCAACCTTCGCGTCGAGGAGAACCTTGGCGAGGGGTATGTCCGCCTCCGCGTTTCGGAGGCCGAACGGCGCCAGGCAAAGCACGACATCCAGCATGTCGAGGATATTGTCATCGAAATGCTGCGCAACGCTCGTGATGCCGGCGCCGACAAGGTCTATCTCGCCACGACCAAGGAAGATGGCGTCCGTACGCTCGTCTTTCTGGATAACGGCTCGGGTGTGCCGCAGGATATGCAGGAGCGCATCTTCGATGCCCGCGTTACTTCCAAGCTTGAGAGCATGAAGATGGATCGTTGGGGCGTTCACGGTCGAGGCATGGCTTTGTTCTCGATTAAGCAGAACACCGACGAGGCGCGCGTTGTCGCGTCGGATGTTGATCTTGGCTCGGTCTTTAAGGTGAGCGTCGCTACCGACCGCCTTGGCGAGCGCGCCGATCAGTCCAGCTGGCCTCAGGCCGTGAAGGACGAGGACGGTCACTATGTCTGCGCCCGTGGCCCTCACAACATCATTCGCGCCGCTTGCGAGTTTGCCCTCGAGGAGTTGCGCGCCTGTGATGTCTATCTGGGGTCACCGTCCGAGATCGCCGCGACGCTGCATGCGCAGGCCTCCAGCCGTCTCGATGCTTCTCGTCTTTTGTTTATCGATGACGAAGCCGAGCTTCCCGTTGTCGATCGCCTGGGTCTTGCTTCGGATGCGGAAGACTTTATCCGTATCTGTTCGGGTTTGGGCCTTGAGATGTCCGAGCGTACGGCACATCGTATCTTGGCGGGCCAGATTAAGCCCGTTCGCGGTGTGACCGCACGCCTGCTACGCGAGCGCGATTCTTCCTCACATGCGTCTGCTCAGGTTGATCTTGCCAAGGATCGTCGCGGGTTGCGTATCGCCAAGGACGACATGGCGCAGTTCTCGCGAGCCGTCGAGCGCGACTTTAACGATCTTGCATCGCGGTACTATCTCAACCTATGCGGTGACCCCAAGATTCGTGTTTCGCGTGATCGTATTACCGTGACGTTCGATCTTGCCAAAGAGGAATAGCATCTTTACCGAGTCCGTTCGGTACGATACAGTTATTGCAGTTAAAACGTACTTTTAAACGCAGGAGTTTCTTCATGGATTGCCTGAAGGTATCAAGCAAATCATCGCCCGCGTCCGTTGCCGGCGCCATTGCCGGCATGGTCAAAGATGGTGTTCCCGTCAATATTCAGTGTGTCGGCGCAGGTGCCGTCAACCAGGCCATTAAGGCTGTGGCCATTGCACGCGGATTTTTGATTCCGACCGGGTTTGATATTTCTTGTGCGCCGGTGTTCTCCGATATCCTCATCAACGGTGAGTCGCGCACGGCCATCCGTCTTTCTATTTACGTTCATCAGATTAATCGAGCTGCTATGGATAACGTTGTGATGGACGACGTTAAGCCTGTTGCATAGAGTATTTACTCTTTGCCCGCCCTCTTTGATCCCGCCTATTCCACCTCGTTAGGACTTATACACATGGACCAGGGTTCCGTACGCGATATTCTTGCCGGTAAAACCTACTTTATCCGCACCTTTGGCTGCCAGATGAATCAGCACGACTCCGAGCGCGTGAGTGGCCTGCTCGACTCGTATGGTTGCCTCATGGCGCTCGATCCAGAGCATGCTGACATTGTCGTGTTCATGACGTGCTGCGTTCGTGAGGCCGCCGACACCCGTTTGTACGGTCAGTGCAACTCTTGTAAGAGCCTTCCGCCTTCGCCCTCGGGCAAGCGCGTGGTCGCCGTGGGCGGCTGCATTGCCCAACGAGACGGCGAGGGCCTGCTCACCAATGTCGATAACGTCAATGTTATCTTTGGCACGCATTCCATCGCGCATGTGGCCGAGCTCATTGCCGAGGCATTCTTGGACGGCAAGCGTCATATTCGCACCAATGAGCACGAGGACACGGATGCTATGAGCATGCCGTGGCATCGTGAGACCCAGTATCACGCCTGGGTCCCCATTATGACGGGCTGTAATAACTTCTGCACTTATTGCATCGTGCCGTATGTGCGTGGTCGCGAAAAGAGCCGCCCTTTCGAGGAGATTGTCGACGAGGTGACCGGGCTCGTACGCCAGGGCGTGCGTGAGGTCACGCTTCTGGGTCAAAACGTCAACTCCTATGGTCGCGATCTGTTTGGTAAGCCGCGCTTTGCCGACCTTTTGCGCGTCGTGGGCGATACGGGTGTAGAGCGTATCTTCTTTACTTCCTCGCACCCCAAAGACCTGCTGCCCGAGACTATCGACGCTATGGCCGAGACGCCTGCCGTCATGCCGCAGCTGCACTTGGCAGTTCAGTCGGGCTCAACTCGCATCCTTAAAGAGATGAATCGTCGCTATACGCGCGAGGATTATCTGGGCCTGGTCGATCGCATCCGCAATCGCATGCCCGATATCGCGCTTTCGACCGATATCATCGTGGGTTTCCCCGGCGAGACCGAGGAAGACTTTGAGCAGACGCTCTCGCTCGCCGAGACGGTCCGTTATGCTCAGGCCTATACGTTTATCTACTCCAAGCGCGCCGGTACTCCGGCCGCCGAGATTGACGATCCCACGCCGCATGAGGTGATTCTTGAGCGCTTCAACCGTCTGGTGAAGGTTATCGAGACCACTGCGCACGAGTATAACCAGGGTGAGCTTCACACCGTCGTGCCGGCGCTTATTGAGGGTACGAGCAAAAAGAATGACGCGGTGCTGCTGGGCAAGAGTCCTAAGAATCAGACCGTTCATGCATCGATTCCCGAGGGCTACAGCATCGATCAGTTGATTGGCAAGATTGTCGATGTTGACATCGATGTTGCCAAGACGTGGTATCTGTCCGGATCCGTTGTGGGCGAGCCGCGCTAATGATTTCTTACGGGGCAAGCCTTTCTGCTGTTGCGATTGTCGGTCCGACCGCGGTTGGTAAAAGTGA
This sequence comes from uncultured Collinsella sp., assembly GCA_938033385.1. GTDB lineage: Bacteria > Actinomycetota > Coriobacteriia > Coriobacteriales > Coriobacteriaceae > Collinsella. The sequence goes on from CALHJX010000350.1 coordinate 6,349, forward strand.
TGTCGCAGATCGTTTAGCGGCTCGTCTTTCGTCCGAAGTGCTATCGTGTGACGCGATGCAAATCTATCGAGGCATGGATATCGGCACTGCCAAGATGGCACCAGAGGAATGCACGGCGCCTCTACGCCTGGTCGATATTGTTGAACCGGGCGTTGCATATTCTGCAGCGTTGTATCAGGCAGACGCTCGTGTACATGTTGAGCGCTTGCTGGGCGAGGGCCGCCTACCGGTGTTTTGCGGGGGTACGGGCTTGTATCTCAAGGCGGCCCTGGATGAGATGGATTTTCCCTCGGGCGAACTTGAGGACGATCGCCGCGCGGGGTATCAGGAGCTTGCCGAGCGCATTGGCGAGGAAGCGCTGCACGCGCTGCTTGCCGAGCGTGACCCTGAGTCCGCCGCGGTCATCCACCCTCATAATGTTCGTCGCGTGATTCGCGCGCTCGAAATGCACGATGATGGCGTGTCCTACGCGCAGCAAAAGTTGCAGTTTAGTGTTCCGCGCGAGCATTATCACGCTCTGTGGTTTGGATTGATGCGTAATCGTGAGGCGCTTTACGAGCGAATTAACCTACGCGTCGATCTAATGTTTGAGCAGGGTCTTGTTGATGAGGTTCGTGGTCTTATGGACCAGGGGCTGAGAGATGCCCTGACTTCGATGCAAGCGATTGGCTATAAAGAGATCATCGATGCCTTTGACGGCGTGATTTCTATGGATGAGGCTCGCGAACTCATCAAGATGCGCTCGCGTCGCTATGCCAAGCGTCAGCTTTCGTGGTTTAAACGCGATGACCGCATCGTGTGGTTCGATATGGACGAGTTTACGATCGATGAGGTCGTTAAGGATATCCTTCACCGTATCGAGGCGGCCTAATGGCTCGGTTTCCCCTCGTTCCCACGGCGCCTGAGCCCGAACGCGCCGTTCTTGTCGGAGTTGAGTGGCGCGATAACGCCTGGCCGCTCGATCGTTCGCTTGACGAGCTTGAGCGCCTGGCCCATACGGCTGGCGCCCAGTGCGTGGCGCGTTTGTCACAGCGTCTGGTTAAGCCGTATCCAAAATCGTTTATCGGCTCCGGTAAGGTTGAGGAGCTTTGCGGGCTCGTGCATCGTATGGATGTCGATGTTGTTATCTTCGACGACGATTTAACGCCCTCGCAGCAGTCTTATCTTGAGAAAGCCGTGGGCGAACCGGTTAAGATTATCGACCGCACGGCGTTGATTCTCGATATCTTTGGCCTGCACGCTCAGACCCGTGAGGGCCGCCTGCAGGTGCAGCTAGCCCAATTGCAGTATCTGTTGCCTCGCTTGCGCGGTATGTGGAGCCATCTTGCTAAAGAGCAGACACGCGGTGGCATTGGTTCGCGCTTTGGCCAGGGCGAAAGCCAGCTCGAGGTTGACCGACGTTTGATTCGCAACAAGATTGCCGCGCTTCGTCGCGAGCTTAAGCAGGTTGAACAGCGCCGCGATGTCCAGTCAAAGAGTCGTATCGAGTCGCCGGCGTTCCGCGTTGCCTTAGCCGGTTATACCAATGCCGGTAAGTCGACGTTGCTCAATCGCCTGACCGGGTCTACAGTGCTTTCACAGGACAAATTGTTTGCCACGCTCGATCCGACGACGCGCTCGTATCGCTTGCCCGGCGGTCGTGGTATGACCATTACCGATACGGTTGGCTTTATTCAAAAGCTACCGCATGGTCTCGTTGATGCCTTTAAGTCCACACTGTCCGAGGTCCTTGGTGCCGACCTGATCCTTAAAGTTGTGGATGCCTCTGACGAGGACTACGAGCGCCAGCTCGAGGCAGTCGATCGCGTTCTTGACGAGATCGGTGCTGGCGAGCGTTTGACGCTTACGGTGTTCAATAAAAGGGTATGTAAAACAAGTGGTTGGAAATTGGTAAATCTCTGGTTGGTTGCTGTTGAGTCTAAATCAACTCATCCAACCATCTTTCTAACAGCTGGAGCTGCAATAATCCAACCACTTATTTAACGTCTCTATGTATCATGTCGAAGTCAATCAGCTCTAGTTGCTCTACGAACTTCTCTAGATATGAGGCGACTTCCTCGTCATTCACGAAGAGCGGCCTATCCTGCGTGAGCCTTCCTGAACTGTCCTGCGGATAGCGAAGACTGATGCCGTTGTCGTCGATGTCGGCTACGGCCTCTACGAATGCGCCCATATTTTTGATGGCCCTGTTGTCCTCACGGCACCTCTGCCCTGGGAACCTCGAGAGCAGTGAGCTCCACAGCTTCGTGAGGCTGTGCTCTCTCTTGGGCTCGACTCCGCACTTCCTAATCACCCTCTTGATAGCTAGTTCCATGCAGTGTCTCGTGAGGAACAGGACCGGGATCGCATAGGAGTGCTTCAGCATCACGTACATCCCAGGTCGGTCGATGGCCCTTCTTCCGGCGGCCGCCAGTTCCTTCGCGGCGTTGAGGAACGAGCGGATGAACTCCTCCTCGAACATCTCGCCCTTGAGTTTTTCCTTCATCAAGACGGATGAGTCGAGCAGGGAGAAATCCCTCAGGGTGGGGTCGTTAAAGCCGTTCATCTGGGGCTTCATCACTTGACGCCCCACGTATCTAGGAAATACATGCTCGGTGAATATGCTCCCCATTAATGGACCTCCCCAGTCGTTGCGTCGACCTTCACTCCCGACCTCGGGTCTATGAACTCGTCCACGGCCTCGTCCTCGCGGTCGGGCTCGGTCACGAAGAGCGGGCCGGGAGCATCGATGCGAGGGCCGATCGTGAGCCCGTTGCTCGCGATGATGCGGTCGAGGTTCTGCCTGCGGTAGAGGGTCCTTGCCCGAAGCGTCTCGAACGAGTATCCGCGCCCTCTCATGTCCGTTTCGTTGATGAGCCGGTTCGCGCACTCGGTGTAGCCGTTCGAGATGCGGCTGGGGCATTCCCAGTAGTTGAAGATGAACTCGCGGTGGTTCTGGACGGTCCGAGCAAGGGCTCTGAACGGATCGAACTCCCTGCCATCGGGAATTTCCCGAATCCAGGCGTCGAACGCCGCCTCAGCCTCCTCGCGTGAGGACGGATGGTCGTCGTAAATGCCGAAGAAGTCCTCCTTGAGGTCGTACGCGGTCATCAGCGTCGAGTAGGAGGGGTCTTCCCGTAGCGCCCTTAGGGCCGACGCCTCGTAGGGGCTGAGGTCGCGTGTCCGCTTCCTGAGGGCGTAGGCGAGGCCCTTCTTTAGCTCAAGGCGGCCCTTCCTGTCGAGGGCTCCCTGGAGGCCCTTGCGGACCGCGTCTAAGGCCTCGTTGGCTCCCCTCACGACATGGAAGTGGTCGATGACCCATGTCGCGTTCGGGGTGTACTTGGCTATGCTCCTCCAGAACGGCCGGTACATGTCGCTCGAGACCCATCGTACGCGCTCGAGGCCCTCCAACGAGGAGAAATAGGCGTCGAGGTCGGACTGCGTCCTGCCGGGCACCATGTCGAAGACCGTCCTGTGCTCGAGGTCGGTGATCACGGTCACCATGCCGACCCTCTTGAGGTTCTTCTCGTCTATGCCCAGGAACGCCGGCACCTTGAAGCGAAGCCTCGAGGCGTTCTCGCGGACGTAGTCCTCGAAGACGTTCTTCACGGTGACGTGCGAGAGCGGGTACTCCTCGGCGACCTCGCGGAAGGTGAGCCTGAGTGAGCGCTGGGCGATGTCGGCGTATGCCGCCTCCGTCATTCGGTGACCCGCGTCGACCCCGCCTATCGCCGGGCGCCACACGTAGCCGCACTCCGGGCATCGCATCCGCGGGAACCCTATCTCGAGCCTCGTCGGGATGCCCAAGTGTGGCGTCGACACAACGCCGACGGTCCTCGCGCCGTGGCTGTGC
>CALHJX010000351.1:0-5354 GCA_938033385.1 uncultured Collinsella sp.
GGGCGTGTGGATGCTGCCGTGGGCGGCTACAACCGCGCGGTGCGTCGTCTGTACGGCCCCGGTACACCGTGGGGCGAGGTTGCCGAGTGGCAGACGGCAACGATGGAGGAGCTTGAACGTCAGCAGCGCATCAACGAGACGGCGAAGCATCGCGTGGTGGGCCTCGTTATCGAGACGCGCCCCGATGCCGTGACGCCACAGGCCCTCACGCTCATCCGCCGCCTGGGCTGCACCAAGATTCAGATGGGCATCCAGAGCCTCGACCAGCACCTGCTCGATATCAACGAGCGTCGCATTTCGGTGGCGCAGATCGAGCGGGCGTTTTCGCTTGCGCGCCTGTTTGGCTTTAAGATCCACGCGCATTTTATGCTTAACTTGCTGGGTGCCACGCCGGAGGGAGACAAGCGCGACTACGAGCGCTTTATGACCGAGGGGGCCTTTATGCCCGACGAGGTCAAGGTCTACCCGTGCGCGCTCATCGAGGGATCGCGTCTGGTGGGTTGCTACGAGCGTGACGAGTGGCGCCCCTATACCGAGGAGGAACTGCTCGATGTTTTGGCCGACGACATCGTGGTGACGCCGGCGTTCTGCCGCATCAGTCGCATGATCCGCGACTTTAGTTCCGACGACATTATGGTGGGCAACAAGAAACCCAACCTGCGTCAGCTCGTTGAGAACCGTCTGGCTGCTCGGGGTGACGGTGCGACGGTGCGCGAGATTCGCTATCGCGAGATCAGTACGGCGGGTGCCGACTTGGATGAGCTATCTCTTGATGAGGAAGTGGCGTACGAGACGCCAGTGACTTACGAGCGCTTTTTGCAGTGGGTGACGCCGCGGGGCAAGATTGCGGGCTTTTTGCGCCTGTCGCTGCCTGATCGTGCCTTTGTTGCCGCGCATGCGGACGAGTTGCCGACGACGCCGGACGAGGCGATGATTCGCGAGGTGCACGTGTATGGCATGGCGGCGCGCGTGGGGCATCAAGGCCAGGCGGCCCAGCACCACGGGTTGGGGCGTTTGCTCGTAGAGTGTGCGTGCGAGATTGCCCGGGATGCCGGTTATGCGCGCATCAACGTGATTAGCGCGATCGGTACGCGCGAGTACTATCGCCATTTGGGTTTTTACGACCACGGACTCTATCTGAAAAAGGAGCTCTAGATGAACAAGCCGAGTGTTTCTGCCGGTGTCGTTGCCGGCGTTGCTCTGGGAGCCGCGGCGCTTGGTGCGGCCGCTGTCGCTGTTCGTGCTGCCTGTCTGCAGGTTGCGCGAACCCGCAATGGGTTGGCGCGTGTGAAGCGCGTGCACGACGAGGGCGGCGACGAAGTCCGCGTATTGGTGCAAGGCGGCGTCTACCAAAGCGCGAGTTACGTTGGCGAGCGTTGGGCTGAGCCCGTCTTTGCGTACTATCGTGCGTTTGACGACGTGTTTGAGGCCGAGGATGCGATGCGCGACGCTTATGGTCACGGTATCAGCCGTATGCTCATGCTGGGCGGCGGCGGGTTTGCCTATCCCAAATTTGCGCTGATGTCGCACGAGGACTTGCGCATGGACGTCATCGAGTATGACGGAGAGATTACGCGCCTGGCACGCCGTTGGTTCTACCTGGACGAGCTGGAGCGCACGGCGGGCGATCGCCTGCGGGTGATTACCGCCGAGGCTCGCTCGTATCTGGGTGTGACGAGCGTGGGCCATCGTCGCTACGATGTGGTCGTGAGCGATTGCTTTGGCGGTGCCGAGCCCGTGCGTGAGCTGGCGACGGTTGAGGCGTTGCGTTTGGTGCGGGGCACCCTAAATGTCGGTGGCGTCTACGTGGCCAATATCGTGAGCGCAAGCGAGGGGAGCGATGTGACGTTCCTGCGCGATTGCGCTGCCACGGCGCTCGAGGTGTTCGGCCATGCTTGGGTAGTGCCTTGCGGCGATGCGGAGTTCGGCGGCGAGGAAAACTACCTGCTCATCGCCAGCGACGGCGACTATGCCTTTGCCGAAGCCGTGCCCTTCGACGCCGACTTCCTCGGCACTGCTCTCCACGACTAGCACGTCTCCCTGCGACCAGTCTGTTTGTGGTGGGTCTCTTTTAGCTACTTCTTGGTCATGCCCAAAGTAGCTCAACAAGCCCGTCCCAAAAAGACTGGTCTTAGGCGTGGTCGCGCCAGCTGCGGACACGCTGCTTCATGCCCTCGATGTCGAGCACGCCTTCGGCGAAGCCTTTGCGCACGAGCTCTTCGGGAACGTACTCGTCGTAGCGATCAAAATAAGGCACCTCGCCGGGATAGACGAGGTCGATGGGATCGAAGTCCTTCTCGGCCTCGGCGGCGAGCACCTCAAAGAACGTCTCCTCGTCGGCCTTCATTTTAAACTGCATAAAGTACGGGCGTGACGGGTCGAGTCCGCGAAGGCCCAGCTCCGCGGCACATTTAATCTTGAGCATGCGCTCGAGCGCCAAAAAGGCGTAGCTTCCCAACCAGGGGAAGAGCACCCAGGTGTCGCCGCCCAGGTTAATGAGCGGCTTGGTTCCCGCGCCCGAAATCTCGGCGGTATGACGAGCCTGCGCAAGGCGGGCCCGTGCGTTACCCATAAGGTACGGATATGTCGCGTGCTCGTTGAGCGCCTTGCGCATGCGCTCGAGTACGTGTGTATTGATGTCGCCGGGGCAGTCGCCAAAGTAGGCCGGCACCCGGCCCTTGACCTGCGTGGCAAAGACAGTGTGGCGCTTCCAGTCCACTTCCTCGACAATCCAGCAGTGTCCGGCGATGGCGATGCGCTCACCGGGCGGGGGCGGATTAACAATCGTGCCCAGCTCGGCCGATTCGCTCCGGACGGTAAACTCCTCGTTTTCCTGGAACACGGCGTAGAACTTAAAGTTGTTGATGACGCGCTCGCCCGCGAGACCCACGATGAGCCCGCCACCTTCGGTGACCTGGATATGGTCGACCTTAATGAGGTGACGTAGCAGCACACGGTAATCGTCTGCCGAGATACGGTGGAAATAGCTGAGCGTGAGCACACGCTGGGCAAGTTCGGCTGGCGTGAGCTCGCCGGTGCTGGCGAGGGTCGACATAGTCTGGTGATAGAGCAGGCTGTAGGGGAGTCGATCGAGCTCGGGCGGCTCGACCCACTTTTCCTCGCGATAGAGTTGTACGAGCGCGATACCCTGCAGGAGCTTCCAGGGGATGGTTTCGGGCATCATCGTGCGCGGCTCGGGTTCTTCCTCGCGCATGACAAACCACATCTCGGGAGGAAGGTCGCGGCGTCCCGTGCGGCCCATACGCTGCAAAAAGGAGCTGACGGTAAACGGCGCGTCAATCTGGAAGGCGCGCTCCAGGCGGCCGATATCGATACCGAGCTCCAGCGTAGAGGTGGTGACGGTTGTCTGCGCCTGCTCCTCGTCGCGCATGAGCTCCTCTGCCGTCTCGCGCAGCGATGCCGAAAGATTGCCGTGATGGATGAGAAAGCGGTCGGGCTCGTGTCGACTTTCGCAGTAGCTGCGCAGCATGGAGCACACGGCTTCTGCCTCCTCGCGCGAGTTGGCAAAGACCAGGCACTTGCGGCCGCGCGTATGCTCAAAGATATAGCCCATACCGGGGTCGGCGTTGCCGGGCGCCGTGTCGGTGGGGTTGAGAAGCGCCTGCTCGGTCGCTCGTGGGATGTCGACTTCGCCCTCGGGGGCCGAGGAAGTGCGACGGTCTTTGGGAGCGGCCTTGCCCCGTGCCCGCTCACGACGTTGACGGCGCTCCTCTTGTGTGAGCTGTCCGCTGTGACGCATGTCTTGGGCGCCGGCGGGCAGTGCCGCGGGTGCCGCTGCCTCAATGCGCTCGCATGCAAGCACTTCGGCCTCTTGAGGACCCATGTTCTCGAATCCTCGCTGCTGTGCCTGGGGACCCGAGTTGTAGAAGTGCTCCATGGAGATACGCCACACGCGACGCGGTTCCTCAAAACGGGGGATAACGCAGTCGCGTCCCGTTCCCTGTGAGAGAAAGGCACCCGTGCGCTCGGGGTCGCCGATGGTGGCCGAAAGGCCAATGCGGCGGGGCTGCACGCCTGCCATGCGCGAGAGTCGCTCGATAAGGCAGAGCGTCTGCCCGCCACGGTCGCCGCGCATGAGCGAATGGACCTCGTCGATGACCACATAGCGCAGGTCGCAAAACATGCGCGGGATCGCCATGTGCTTATGGATTAAGAGCGCTTCGAGTGACTCGGGCGTAATCTGCAAGATGCCGCTCGGTTTTTTGATGAGCTTAGCCTTGTGCGACTGCGAGACATCGCCATGCCAGTGCCAGACAGGGATATTGGCTTCTTCGCACAGGTCGTTGAGGCGGACGAATTGGTCATTGATGAGCGCCTTGAGGGGGCCAATGTAGAGGGCGCCCACGCTTGCGGGCGGGTTCTCCCAAAACTCGGTCAGGATGGGAAAAAAGGCTGCCTCGGTTTTGCCGGAAGCCGTGGATGCCGTCAGGAGCACATTGTCCTGCGTGTTAAAGATGGCATCTGCCGCCGCAACCTGGATAGAGCGCAAGCTCTCCCAATCGTGGGAGTAGATGAAGTCTTGGATAAACGGGGCGTAGCGGTCAAAGGCGTTCACGGGGCCTCCTCTCAAAAACGAATCTCTCAACGCGGCTGGCAACGGCTTGCTGCATTACTGCCTCAACGTTTGCCCAGATAGAACCTACCAAAATAAACCTGTCCCTTTTTGGCAGGCTAGATGGTGAATTCGGCGAAGTTACGGTCGCCGTCTGCGGTGCCGGTGTTGCCTGTTGCGGCTGCCGGCACCAGCGCGTCGCCACCAACGCTTTGCAGCAGCTCCGCCACATTTGCATCGGGGTTCTGACACAGGATATCGAGCAGTTCGATAAAGTCACGAATGACTTCACGCGGCGTCAGATGCGTGTCGGCTCCCACACGACCGAACTCGATCTTGAGGAAGTCCACCAAGTCGTTCTCGGTAAGCGTGGGCGTCCAGCCAAAGTAGCCGGCGTGAATTTGCATGAGTTTTTCGATCAGCACCAGCAACTCCTCATAGGTGAGTGGCTGCAGGCGGATGATGGGCGCGAGCATGTCCTTAAGGTCCTCGCGCGCAAAGCGGCCCTGAGCGAGTCGGCTGCGCAGAGCCTCGTAGGAGAACACGCCGCGGCGGCGGTCTTCGATGGAGGTTGGCGTGCCGCCCATAATCATGCCCAGATACTGCGCCTTGCCCTGGAGTGTGTCGTTGTACATGGTCAGGATTTTCTCGTAGTTGTACTGGCGCGTGATGGCGTTGGGAATCTTATACAGATTCACGAGCTCGTCGATGAGCACCAACATACCCTTGTAGCCGCTGCAGACCAAAAAACGCGCGATGAGCTTAACGTAGTCGTACCAGT
>CALHJX010000352.1:0-1479 GCA_938033385.1 uncultured Collinsella sp.
CCCCGCTACAAACCCCTTTGACAGTGTGTTTTCCTAATAGGCGCTAATCATATGCTGGTAGAAATACCTCCTAAAATCGCAGTATCAAGTTTTATGGGGTATCTGAAAGGAAAGAGCAGTACGATGTTGTATGAGCAATTCGGCGAATTGAAGTATAAGTATCGCAACAGGGAATTCTGGTGCAAGGGGTACTATGTAGATACCGTGGGAAAGAATGAGAGCCGAATTGCGGAGTATATAGAGGACCAGCTAAAAGAGGACGAAATGGGTGAGCAACTTACCATGAGTCAGTACGGCCCGTTTACGGGCGGCAAGTAACAATCCTGCGCAGCTGGCAGACCGTACTTACGCGTTTGACGCGTGCGCGAGGAACATAGGGCTTTGCCCGCATAAGCAAAACCACCCGCTTGGCGGGTGGATGCTTATTTGTGCGCCTTAACCATGAAAGATTTGCCAAAAATTCACACTTTTCAGCAAATATGACTTGCCCTTTTGAAAAAACCTTGCTATAATACGCTCGAAGTCATGTCCATGATATGATTTCAAAAAATTGTAAGGAAGGTTTGCACTATGAAGAAGTTCTTTGCTCTTCTTCTCTCCCTGGCTATGGTCCTCGCGCTCGTAGCCTGCGGTCAGAAGGACCCCACCCCCGACACGCCCGATACGCCCGACGATCCCCAGACTAAGGTCGAGTACAAGGTCGCCATGATCACCGACTACGGTGACATCACCGACCAGTCCTTCAACCAGACCACCTATGAGGCCTGCAAGGCGTTTGCCGAGGATAACAGCATCGAGTTCAGCTACTTCAAGCCCGCCGGCGATAACACCGCCGACCGTGTCGCCATGATCGAAAAGGCCGTTAACGATGGCTTCAACGTCATCGTTATGCCCGGCTATGCCTTCGGCGGCGCCATCGTTGAGGCCGCTCCCGAATTCCCCGATGTGAAGTTCATCGCGCTGGACGTTGCCAAGGGCGACCTGCTGGAGACCGCCGTTGCCAACAAGGGCGAGAGCTATGACTACAACCCCGACAACTGGAAGCTGGAAGACTATGTGGACATGAGCAATGTCTACTGCGCCATCTATCAGGAAGAGCTGGCCGGTTACATGGCCGGTTACGCTGCTGTCAAGCTGGGCTACACCAAGCTGGGCTTCCTGGGCGGCATGGCCGTTCCCGCCGTTATCCGCTATGGCTATGGCTATGTGCAGGGCGTTGACGCCGCTGCCAAGGAGCTGGGCATCACCGTTGACATGAAGTACGCTTACGGCAACCAGTTCTACGGCGACGCTGACATCACTGCCGTTATGGACACCTGGTATGCCGACGGCACCGAGGTCGTTTTCGCCTGCGGCGGCGGCATCTACACCTCCGCGGCTGAGGCTGCCAAGAAGGTCAATGCCAAGGTCATCGGTGTTGACGTTGACCAGAAGGGCATCATCGACGGCGACTACGGTGAGGGCATGACCGTTACCTCC